>NZ_JAHXNQ010000009.1:0-269904 GCF_023148575.1 Pseudomonas sp. EYE_354 | reverse complement strand
ATGATGTTGTAGCGCCTCACCTGTGGCGCTCCAGGCAGAAGTCGAGGGTGGCGTTGATTGGGCGAGTTGATTGTTGGATTTGGGTATCAGCGTCCTTCATGTCGCTTCCTTTTTTAGGCGCGCAGGGAGACTCAAACGCTGTCGTGGCGTCGAGTCGAACAAAGGGGGCGCGCCGCAGTGGCGCCGGGAAGATGTTGCTGACTGGCGCAAAGCCAAACAACTGACCGTTCGGCTAGGTATTCGTAGAAACAGAAATTTCCGACAAGGGTTTGAGGTCGCCCCTGGGAAGCCGGCTGTCCAGTCTCCGTTGGCGACTTTTATCGTCTACTGTGCGCGGGATATCTTCGGGTATGCCGGGTTCTTTGGTAATCGGTCCGCGAACCTGCGTACAGCTGTCACCCTCTTCGCGAGCAAGCCCGCTCCCACATTTTGACCGAGTTCCAACATGGGAATGGGGTCGAATGGAGGAGCGGGCTTGCCCCCGATAGCGGTCCATCAGGCCTGCGCTAATTCCGCGTGCTCTTCGGCCTCCAACAGCGTCTTGTCCGTCTGCCCCATGATCTGGCTGGTAATCGCCCCGGCCGTCATTGAACCGTTCACGTTCAACGCTGTACGGCCCATGTCGATCAGCGGTTCCACGGAAATCAGCAGCGCCACCAATGACACCGGCAACCCCATGGCCGGTAGCACGATCAGTGCGGCAAAGGTCGCGCCGCCGCCCACGCCGGCCACACCGGCCGAACTCAGGGTCACAATCGCCACCAGGGTCGCGATCCACAGCGGGTCCAGCGGGTTGATGCCCACGGTCGGCGCCACCATCACCGCCAACATCGCAGGGTAGAGCCCGGCGCAGCCATTCTGGCCAATGGTGGCGCCAAACGAGGCGGCGAAACCGGCGATGGATTGCGGGATGCCCAGGCGACGGGTCTGGGCTTCGATGCTCAGCGGGATCGTCGCCGCGCTGGAGCGGCTGGTGAAGGCAAAGGTCAGCACCGGCCACACCTTGCGGAAAAACCGCAACGGGTTGACCCCGGCCAGCGACAGCAGCAGGCCGTGCACCACGAACATCAGGCCCAGGGCCAGGTACGACACCAGCACAAAACTGCCGAGCTTGATGATGTCTTGCAGGTTGGAGCTGGCGACGACCTTGGTCATCAGCGCCAGTACGCCGTACGGGGTCAGCTTCATCACCAGGCGCACCAGGCGCATCACCCAGGCTTGCAGGGTGTCGATGGCGTTGAGCACTTTCTGGCCTTTTTCCACGTCGTCCTTGAGCAGTTGCAATGCGGCAACGCCCAGGAAAGCGGCGAAAATCACCACGCTGATGATCGACGTCGGTTTGGCCCGAGCCAGGTCGGCAAACGGGTTGGCCGGCACGAACGAGAGCAGCAGTTGCGGGATATTCAGGTCGGCGACCTTGCCTGCGTAATCACTTTGGATCACTTGCAGGCGCGCCATTTCCTGGGTGCCGGCCACCAGACCTTCGGCGGTCAGGCCGAACAGGTTGGTCAGGGCGATGCCGATCAGCGCCGCAATGGCGGTGGTGAACAGCAGCGTGCCGATGGTCAGGACGCTGATCTTGCCCAGGGACACTGCGTTATGCAGGCGCGCCACTGCGCTGAGGATCGAAGCGAATACCAACGGGATCACGATCATTTGCAGCAGTTGCACGTAGCCATTGCCGACCAGGTCGAACCAGCCGATAGAGGCCTTGAGCACCGGGTTGCCGGCCCCGTAGATACTGTGCAGCGCCACACCGAACGCCACGCCGAGGACCAGCGCGAGCAGGACCTTTTTGGCCAGGCTCCAGTGAGTACGACGCGTCTGTGCCAGGCCCGATAACAGGGCCAAGAACACCAATAAGTTGAGAATCAGGGGCAGATTCATTAGAGCTCCGTTGAGAAGGCAGCCAATCGCGTGAGCCTGCGATTGCGAACCGGGAAGCCTAACAGCTTGAAATATAATGATTTAATATCGTTATGGAATGGCAAGTGTCGTTTTTGGAATAAGCCGGTGACGCTCAGGCGTATGTCGCTGGCGGGATCAGGACGCGCACGGTCGTGCTCGACATGGGAACTGTCACAGGGATTTGTTAGCGTCGATGTCTTTCACTCAGGGAGACACCGCCTATGAAGCTCGCGCCGAAACTACTGGTATCCGCCGCACTTTGCCTGGGGCTCGCCAGCCAGGTGTTTGCCGCCACCGAGTTGAAACACTGGCCGGCGCCTGCCGCCAAACAGCTCAACGACATGATCGCCGCCAACGCCAACAAGGGTAATTACGCGGTGTTCGACATGGACAACACCAGCTACCGTTACGACCTCGAAGAGTCCCTGCTGCCCTACATGGAAAACAAGGGCCTGATCACCCGCGACAGCCTCGATCCGTCGCTCAAACTGATACCGTTCAAAGACACCGCCGAGCATAAAGAGAGCCTGTTCAGTTACTACTATCGCCTGTGCGAAGTGGACGATATGGTCTGCTACCCGTGGGTCGCCCAGGTGTTTTCCGGCTTTACCCTCAAGGAACTCAAGGTCCAGGTCGATGAGCTGATGGCCTCCGGCAAGCCCGTTCCGGTCACCTATTTCGAAGGCGACGCGGTGAAAAAGTCCGAGGTGCAACCGCCGAAAGTCTTCACCGGTCAGGCCGAGCTGTACAACAAGTTAATGGAAAACGGCATTGAGGTGTACGTGATGACCGCCGCCTCGGAAGAGTTGGTGCGCATGGTCGCGGCCGATCCGAAGTACGGTTACAACGTCAAACCCCAGAATGTCATCGGTGTGACCACGTTGCTCAAGGATCGCCAGACCGGCGAGCTGACCACCGCACGCAAACAGATCGCTGCCGGCAAGTATGACGAAAAGGCCAACCTCGGCCTGGAACTCACGCCGTACCTGTGGACGCCTGCGACCTGGATGGCCGGCAAGCACGCCGCAATCCTTACCTACATCGACGAATGGAAAAAACCGGTGATCGTCGGCGGCGATACGCCCACCAGTGACGGCTACATGCTGTTCCATGATGTGGACGTGGCCAAGGGCGGCATCCACCTGTGGATCAACCGCAAAGACAAGTACATGACCCAGCTCAACGGCATGATGGCCAAGCACGCGGCGGCGCAGGCCAAGGAAGGGTTGCCGGTGACGGCGGACAAGAACTGGGTGATCGTCAAACCTGAAGAAATCCAGTAACCGCCTGTCAACCATGTGCCCGGTTTATACCGGGGCCAACCCCCTCCCACCGTTTGATCTTCCTTGTTCCTGGGTTTTCTCCAGGCAAAAAAATGCCCCGCACTGTGCGGGGCATTTTTATGCGCGGGGCTTACAGGCCGTCGAGCATTGCTTTGTTGCGCACGGCGCCCTTGTCGGCACTGGTGGCCAGCAGCGCGTAAGCCTTCAGCGCCGTGGTCACTTTACGTGGCCGTTTCTCAACCGGCTTCCAGCCTTTCTTGTCCTGCTCAACCCGGCGTGCCGCCAGTTCTTCATCGCTGATCAACAGGTTGATCGAGCGGTTCGGAATGTCGATCAACACCTTGTCGCCATCCTGCACCAGGCCAATCGCGCCGCCGGCGGCCGCTTCCGGCGAGGCGTGGCCGATGGACAGGCCCGAGGTGCCGCCGGAGAAACGGCCGTCGGTGAGCAGCGCGCAGGCTTTGCCCAGGCCTTTGGACTTGAGGTACGACGTCGGGTAGAGCATCTCCTGCATGCCCGGGCCGCCTTTGGGGCCTTCGTAGCGGATGATCACGATGTCGCCTTCTTTGACTTCGTCGGCGAGGATGCCGCGCACCGAGCTGTCCTGGCTTTCGTAGATCTTGGCGCGACCTTCGAAGACGTGGATGGACTCATCCACACCGGCGGTCTTCACCACGCAGCCGTCCAGAGCGATGTTGCCGTACAGCACGGCGAGGCCGCCTTCCTGGGAGTAGGCGTGCTCGACACTGCGGATGCAGCCGTTTTCACGGTCGGCGTCCAGGGTGTCCCAACGGGTCGACTGGCTGAACGCGGTCTGGGTTGGGATGCCCGCCGGGCCGGCCTTGAAGAAGGTATGCACGGCTTCGTCGTCGGTCTGGGTGATGTCCCACTTGGCGATGCCTTCGGCCAGGGACTTGCTGTGCACGGTCGGCAGGTCGGTGTGCAGCAGGCCGCCACGGGCCAGTGAGCCGAGGATCGAGAAGATCCCGCCGGCGCGGTGCACGTCTTCCATGTGGTACTTCTGGATGTTCGGCGCGACTTTGCACAGTTGCGGCACGTGACGGGACAGGCGGTCGATGTCGCGCAGGTCGAAATCGATCTCGGCTTCCTGGGCCGCGGCCAGCAAGTGCAGGATGGTGTTGGTGGAACCGCCCATGGCGATGTCCAGGGTCATGGCGTTTTCGAACGCCTTGAAGTTGGCGATATTGCGCGGCAACACCGACTCATCGTTCTCGCCGTAGTAGCGCTTGCACAGCTCGACGATGGTGCGGCCGGCCTGCAGGAACAACTGCTCGCGGTCGCTGTGGGTGGCCAGCGTGGAACCGTTGCCCGGTAAGGCCAGCCCTAAGGCTTCCACCAGGCAGTTCATCGAGTTGGCGGTGAACATGCCGGAGCACGAACCGCAGGTCGGGCAGGCGCTGCGCTCGTATTCCGCGACCTTCTCGTCAGATGCGCTGGAATCGGCGGCGATGACCATGGCGTCGACCAGATCGAGGCCGTGGCTGGCCAATTTGGTCTTGCCGGCTTCCATCGGGCCGCCGGAAACGAAGATCACCGGGATGTTCAGGCGCAGGGCGGCCATCAGCATGCCGGGGGTGATCTTGTCGCAGTTGGAGATGCACACGATGGCGTCGGCGCAGTGGGCGTTGACCATGTACTCCACGGAGTCGGCGATGATCTCGCGGCTCGGCAGGGAATACAGCATGCCGTCATGGCCCATGGCGATGCCGTCGTCCACGGCGATGGTGTTGAATTCCTTGGCCACGCCGCCGGCGCGTTCGATTTCGCGGGCGACCAGTTGGCCCAGGTCCTTGAGGTGGACGTGGCCCGGTACGAACTGGGTAAACGAGTTGGCAATCGCGATGATCGGCTTCTTGAAGTCGTCATCTTTCATCCCCGTGGCACGCCACAGTGCGCGCGCGCCGGCCATGTTGCGGCCGTGGGTGGATGTTTTCGAGCGGTAATCTGGCATGGAGCACTCCGGGCGGCTAATCAGGTACTACTTAATCAGGTGCTAAAGGGAAGTGAGCTTCTAATGACGTCTGGAACACCCGAAAAATGGCACTGGTGTCCGGAAGTTGCCGCAAACGTTACGGGATCGCCGTGCGCAGTGGCCTTGAGCTCATAAACCCGCCGGGGGATGACTGGCGATGAATAGGGCCGATTCTACACCGCTGGCGGCTGGAGGGAACCGGGCAATACTCAGGGCCGCAGGCTTTGTTTAGATTGGCGGCCCTTTGCCCCCCACCCCACTCCAAAGGGATTGGAATGTCCGGTATCCATCGCTTTCTAGGCGTCTACCTGCTGATCGGCCTGATCCAGGGAATCGTCTTCTTGCTCGCGCCCGTGATCCGGCAGCCTTAACCCCCTCCCGTGCGGCGATTGGTCACCAGCCCCCACAGGCCGAAACCGATAAAGCTAAGGGCGATGGTCAGCAGCAGGTAATCACCAGCCTGGGCCAGTGCCGCGCTGCTGACGGCGGCAGTGAGGAACATGATGCTGTTGCCCGCCGACGCGGCGGTACCGGCGCTGCTGGAAAACAACAGCATCGCCGCCGAGATTGCGGCGGGCCGCACCAACGTGACGGCCAGGGCACTGAGCAGCATTGGGATCAGTAGGGTAACGGAGGTGATTGCATCCAGGCTGATGATCAGCGTTAACAGCACGCCGGCGCCGCAGAGTAATCCCAGACCTATGTTGATTTGCCGGGACAGCGGCATGCGTTTCTGCAAAGACGATGCCGCCACGCCGCCGAGCAGGTAGGCAACGCCATACACCGTCAGCACCAGGGCGTATTGGTACTCGGAAAGCTGCAGGGCATCCATGAAAATCAACGGTGTCACGCTGATCAGCGCGAAATAGCAGGCGAACACCAGCGCGGCGATCCACCAATAGCGCAGGAAATCGCGACTGCCGGCCACCGCCTTGAGTGTGCTGATGATCGACACGGGCGCGCGATCGGGGCTTGCGGACTTGGACGGCAGGATGCAGGCCGCATGGAGCAGCATGCCCGACGCCATTACGGCGAACCCGTAGAAACTGCCTTGCCAGTCGAAGGTGGTTTGCAGCCAGGAACCGATCAGCGGCGACAGCGCGACAAATGAGCCGCTGAAGGTCATGTAATAGAGCCGGACCCTGGCTCGATCCTCCTCGTCAAACAAGTCCTCTACCAGGGCGTGGCCCAATACAAAAAAACCGCAGCCCATGGCCTGCACCGAGCGAAATAACAGGAACGTCAGGTAGTCCGGGGCCATCGAGCAGCCCAGCGCGCCCACAATCGACAGCGTGATGCAGCCGAGCAGCACCTCTTTGCGCCCCCATTTATCCGACAGCGGGCCGGCGATCAGTTGTGAGATCGAAAACATCAGGGTGAACAGGCCGATCGACAGCGCGATGTCTGCACTCGGCGTGTCGAATCTGGCGGCGAGGGCAGGGAAGGAGGGCAGCAGGATATTGATCGGGAAAAAGCTGATCAGGGAGATGCAGGTGATGAGGATGAAGCGCGAGCGTTTGGACCCAGACATGGTGAGTGTTTTCCGGCGTAAAACCAGAAACCGATACTAGTCTGCGAAAAATGGAATTCAATCAGGAGTGTTGTGGGACGCTTCTTGGAAGGATGTGGCTTTTAGCGGTAGGAAAAATCTCGTGCAACGAAAAAAGGTGGGAGCGGGTTCCCACCTTTGATCGGCGCGTTACTTAGCTGTTAGGCAACAACCGGCACGTAATGCTCTTGATGTACCGCGTCTCCACGATCGCCGGGTGCACCGGATGGTCCGGGCCCTGGCCGCCGCGTTCGAGCATCTGGATGTTGCGGTCCAGATGGCGGGCGCTGGTCAGCAGGATGTTTTGCAGGTCGTCTTCCGGCAGGTGCATGGAGCACGAAGCGCTGACCAGGATGCCGTCCTTGCTGAGCAGGCGCATGGCTTGCTCGTTAAGGCGGCGATAGGCGCCTTCGCCGTTTTTCATGTCTTTTTTGCGTTTGATGAAGGCCGGTGGGTCGGCGACGATCACGTCGAAGCGCTCTTCGCTGGCTTTGAGCTCTTTCAACGCTTCAAACACGTCGCCTTCGATGCAGGTCATCTTCTCGGCAACGCCGTTCAGCGCAGCGTTGCGCTCCACGCCGTCAAGGGCGA
Source organism: Pseudomonas sp. EYE_354 (assembly GCF_023148575.1). Classification (NCBI taxonomy): domain Bacteria; kingdom Pseudomonadati; phylum Pseudomonadota; class Gammaproteobacteria; order Pseudomonadales; family Pseudomonadaceae; genus Pseudomonas; species Pseudomonas sp. EYE_354. Next base: position 262,580 of record NZ_JAHXNQ010000009.1, on the reverse strand, counting down.
AGGCGGAGGCGTCGACGCAGAACACTTCACTGGCGCCGAAGGCGGCGGCTTGCACGCCCCAGCCGCCGATGTAACTGTACAGGTCGAGCACGCGCTTGCCTTTGGCATACGGCGCCAGGCGTGCGCGGTTCATGCGGTGGTCGTAGAACCAGCCGGTCTTTTGGCCCTGGATCACTGGGGCTTCGAATTTCACGCCGTTTTCTTCCAGCGCTACCCACTCCGGCACCAGGCCGAACACGGTCTCGACGTAGCGGTTGAGGCCTTCGGCATCGCGTGCGGCGGAGTCGTTCTTGAACAGGATGCCGCTTGGCTTGAGCACTTGGGTCAGGGCGGCGATCACGTCTTCTTTATGGGCTTCCATGGTCGCCGAGGCGATCTGCACCACCAGGATGTCGCCGAAACGGTCGACTACCAAGCCCGGCAGCAGGTCGGAATCACCGTAGACCAGGCGGTAGAACGGCTTGTCGAACAGGCGGTCACGCAGCGACAGCGCAACATTGAGGCGGTGCACCAGCAGCGACTTGTCCAGTGGCAACTTGATGTCGCGCGACAGCAGGCGCGCGCAGATCAGGTTGTTGGGGCTCATGGCCACGATGCCCAGGGTCTTGCCGCCGGCCGCTTCCAGGATAGCCTGGTCGCCTGCCTGAAAGCCGTGAAGAGGGGTGGCGGCCACGTCGATTTCGTTGCTGTAGACCCACAGGTGGCCGTTGCGCAAACGACGATCGGCGTTGGCTTTGAGACGCAGGCTTGGCAGGGACATGACGTCGCTCCGGAAAAAAGAGCGGGAGTATACCTGTTGCGGCACGCTTCATGTGGGCGCCGACTTGCCTGCGATGCGGGCGGCGCGGTGTATCTGACGTACGGCGTGAATACCCTCGCAGGCGGGCTGGATACCCCATTTGATCCGGTTTCAGTTCAGTATTTGGGTGTCGGCCGAGTCTTTATAAGGGTTAGAATCCTCGTCTAGCCCAGAGTGTGTACTTATGTCCCAAGAACTTTCCGCCGAACAGATCCAGCAGGCCCTGCAAGGCATCAGCGTGCCGCCGCAGCCGCAAATCATGGTGGATTTGCAAATGGAGCAGTACATGCCCGACCCGGACCTGGAGGTGATCGCGCGGTTGATCGCCCAGGACCCGGGCCTTTCCGGCGCGTTACTGAAGATCGTCAATTCGTCGCACTACGGGCTGAGCAACAAGATTGCTTCGATCCAGCGTGCGGTGAACCTGCTGGGCAGCCGGTCGGTCATCAACCTGATCAATGCCCTGTCGATCAAGGGCGAGATGAGCGATGACACCATCGTCACCCTCAATCGTTTCTGGGACACCGCCCAGGATGTGGCCATGACCTGCCTCACCCTGGCCAAACGCACCGGCTCCCAGGCGGTCGATGAAGCCTATGCCCTGGGGCTGTTCCATGATTGCGGCGTGCCGCTGATGCTCAAGCGCTTCCCCAGCTACATGACGGTGCTGGAAGAAGCCTACGCCAACGCCGGGCCCGATTGCCGCGTGGTGGACACCGAGAACAATGCGTTCAATACCAACCATGCCGTGGTGGGTTACTACACCGCCAAGTCCTGGCGCCTGCCGGAGCACGTGACTGACGCCATCGCCAATCACCACAACGCCTTGGCGATTTTCAGCGACGAGTCGTCGCGCAATCCACAACTCAAGAATCTGTTGGCCATCCTGAAAATGGCCGAGCACATCTGTTCGTCCTGCAAAGTGCTGGGCAACCAGGCCGTTGACCACGAGTGGAACGCGGTGGGGCATCTGGTGTTGGACTACGTGGGCCTGTCGGACTACGACTTCGAGAGCATGAAGTTGTCGATCCGCGAGCTGGGCGCGCACTGACCCTTCCATCACGAGGTACACATGCCCGAGTTACCCGAAGTCGAAACCACCCGACGCGGTATCGCCCCGCACCTGGAGGGCCAGCGCGTCAGCCGTGTGGTGGTGCGTGAGCGGCGCCTGCGCTGGCCCATCCCGGAAGACCTGGATGTGCGCCTTTCGGGGCAGCGCATCGTGCTGGTGGAGCGGCGGGCCAAGTACCTGCTGATCAACGCCGAAGTGGGCACCCTGATCAGCCACCTGGGCATGTCGGGCAACCTGCGCCTGGTTGAAGTCGGTATGCCGGCGGCCAAACATGAACACGTGGACATCGAATTGGAGTCCGGCCTGGCCCTGCGCTACACCGACCCACGGCGTTTCGGCGCGATGCTCTGGAGCCAGGACCCGCACAACCACGAGTTGCTGATCCGCCTGGGCCCGGAGCCGTTGACCGATCTGTTCGATGGCGATCGCCTGTTTCAGCTGTCCCGTGGGCGCTCGATGGCGGTGAAGCCGTTCATCATGGACAACGTCGTGGTGGTGGGCGTGGGCAATATCTATGCGACAGAAGCGCTGTTTGCAGCGGGGATTGACCCACGTCGCGAGGCCGGCGGCATTTCGCGGGCGCGCTATTTGAAACTGGCGATTGAGATCAAGCGTGTGCTGGCCGCTGCCATCGAGCGCGGCGGTACAACGTTACGCGACTTTATCGGCGGCGACGGACAGCCAGGGTATTTCCAGCAGGAATTGTTCGTCTATGGGCGTGGCGGCGAGGCATGCAAGGTCTGCGGCACCGAGCTGCGCAACGTGGTGCTGGGGCAGCGCGCGAGTGTGTTCTGCCCGAGGTGTCAGCGCTGATCGTGCTATCGGGGGCTTGCCCCCGATAAGGCCCTCATACGCCAACAGGCTCAAGCCTTACCGGTAATCTTCCGGTACTTCTCCATCAACTGCGCTTCAGTCTCCGGATGGGCTTCATCCAGCGGAATGCAATCGACCGGGCACACCTGCTGGCACTGAGGTTCGTCATAGTGACCGACGCACTGGGTGCACAGGTTGGGGTCGATCACGTAGATCTCCTCACCTTGGGAAATCGCCGCGTTCGGGCACTCGGGTTCGCAGACGTCGCAATTGATGCAATCGTCGGTGATGATCAGGGACATGGAAACTCCTGCCAGGGCTGTCAGCCAGGGCATCTGAAAACGAATGCGCGCAATTGTGCCGCATTGGCGCCCGCAGTGCGAGCGGGTCCGACTTGTGGCCGATCGTCTGGCTGTCTGTGCGGTTGCCTGTAGTGAGCAGGCGTGCTCGCTACAGCAGCGAGCGCACTCACCACAGGTTACTTCTTGAAGCGCAGCGTCAGTGCTTCGGCCACGGCCGGGTGCACGAACTTGGTGATATCTCCGCCCAAGGCGGCGATTTCACGGACCAACGTCGAGGAAATGAACGAGTAACGCTCCGACGGCGTGAGGAACAGGCTCTCGACGTCCGGCGCCAGTTGGCGGTTCATGTTGGCCAGCTGGAATTCGTATTCAAAGTCCGACACCGCGCGCAGGCCACGCAGGAACACATTGGCGTTCTGCTCTTTGGCGAAGTGCGCCAGCAATGTCGAAAAGCCCACCACTTCCACGTTAGGCAGGTGCTTGGTGACCTCACGCGCCAGCTCCACGCGCTGTTCCAGGGGAAACAGCGGGTTTTTCTTGGGGCTGGCCGCGACCGCGATGATCACATGGTCGAACAAGCGAGAGGCACGTTCGACCAGATCGCCATGGCCTTTGGTAATCGGGTCGAAGGTACCTGGGTACAACACTCGGTTCATCGCGTCGTCCTGGCGGAGTCCGTTGGGGAACCGGATGGTATCGCAGCCATCCCGGTCGGGAAAGTCGACTTATGTAGATAGAGGCCGCGTATCGAACGTTTTTTCACGCTGTTTTCAGACGTTCGGCCAAAGCTGTGGCCAATTGCGCGGTCAATCCATACACCGACAATTGCGGGTTGGCCCCAATACTGGTGGGAAACAGCGAGCCGTCGTGGATCGACAGGTTGCGCAGTTGATGATGACGACCGAGGCTGTCGGCCACGGCATTTTTCGGATCTTCCCCCATGGCGCAGCCGCCCATCACATGGGCGCTGCCCAGGCAGGTGCGATGCAGTTCCAGGTTCAGGCCGTCGATCAGCGTACGGGCTTCGCCCAGAGTTTTGACATAGCGCGCATCGTGGTGCAGCGGCTTGACGGACTTGGCACCCGCCGCGAACTGGATCTCGGCCATGCTGTGAAACGCGCGGCGCAGGCCATCCCAGGCGTAAGGCGAGACCTGATAGTCGAGCACCGGCGTGCCGTCGCCGCGCAGTTCCACGTTGCCGCCGGGGCTGTCGGGGTGGAAGCCGTCGCGCAGCAGCGCGAGCATGGCGTGGGTATTGGGCAGTTGGCTCATGTCCAGGGCGTTTTGCGTGCCATAGCCTCCGAGCAAGGTGCTGGCCAACGCCGGATGTAAGGGCGGCGCCTCGAGCTTGTAGGACATTCTGCCGGTGGTGCCGTCCAGCCATTGGAAGTGATCGGAGTAGATCGACTGCGGCGCGCCATAGAACGGGTTGATCAGCTCATCGAACAATGCTGCGGAGAAATTCACCAGGTGCAAAAAGGTGCGCTTGCCCAGCCGCGAGTGCGGATCGGGTGCGTCCGAGCGCATCAGCAATGCCGGGCTATTGATACCGCCCCCCGACAGCACATAGTGCTTGGCCTTCACCGTGATCTTGCGTCCGGTGGGCGCCACACAGCGCGCGTCCATGGCCAGGCATTCCAGGCTGCTGATGCTGTCGCCGCTGTAATTGAGGCGTTCGGCGCGCGCCAGGTACAGCAGCTCGCCGCCTTTTTCCAGGGTGGCGGGGATGGTCGTCACCAGCATCGACTGCTTGGCGTTGACCGGGCAACCCATGCCGCAATAGCCCAGATTAAAGCAGCCACGCACGTTGCGCGGGATCACATGCCAGCTGTAGCCGAGTTGCTCGCAGCCCTTGCGGATCACGTCATTGTTGGCGTTCGGCGGTATGGCCCAGGGCGCGATGCCCAGGCGTTGCTCCATCTTTTCGAACCACGGCGCCATCTCGCTGCTGCTGTGGCCTTTGATCGCGTATTCGCTGGCCCAATGGGCGAGAGTCGCGTCCGGTGTGCGAAAGCTCGACGTCCAGTTGATCAAGGTGGTGCCGCCCACGGCCCGCCCCTGCAGGATGGTAATGGCGCCGTCCTTACTCATGCGGCCGATGCCTTCCTGGTACAGGCTGGTGTAGGCCTCGTCCTCGAGCAGCTTGAAGTCGCCGCTGGTCTTGAGCGGGCCTTCTTCGATCAGCAGCACCTTGAAACCGGCGGCGCTGAGGATCTCGGCGGTGGTGCCGCCGCCGGCGCCGCTGCCGATGATGGCGACGTCGGCTTCCAGAGTCAGGTCGCTGTCGAGGGCGGCGCCATTATGGGTTTTCCAGCCGCGGGCCAGGCCTTCGCGGAACAGATCGGGTACGGGCATCGGGATCGTCTCTTGTTTTTATTGTGGGGGATGCGGCTCAGATTTTCGGCGGACCGGGGTAACCGCAATGCCCCCAGGACAGCGGTTGGAAGTACCAGGCCATGATCACCAGCTTGAGCAGCGAGCCCTGGCCCATGCGCAGCAGGTTGAGGTAGCTGTTCTCCCAACGGTGCAAAAAGTCTCGGATCTGTTCGCTGCCGGCGTTCTCCCAACTGCCCCAGATACCGGTCAAAGGTCCGCGGGTGATGCCCATGCTCAACACGTCGAACAGTTGCTGGGTGAGCTTGAACATCTCCGGCGACAGGTGCTGCAGGCTGAAGTCGAGTTTTTTCAGGGTGTCTTCGACGCCGCTGGCGACTTCCTGGGCGCTGGCAACACCTTCCAGCAATACCGGGATCACGGCGCGCAGAAAGGGCAGATCACTGCTGCGCAATAGCGCGAAGCCACTGGCCGGGGTGCTGCTGGAGCAGCCACTGAGGCTGGCGCCGAGCCCTGCGGTGGCTAAAAAGGCGCTGGCGCACAGGCCGAGTTTCAAGACGCCGCGCCGTGACAGCGCGGGTGAGTCAATCAGGCTAGGGTTCATTGTTTTTATTGTCCCGAGGGTGGCGTTTTCAGCGGATAAACAGCTTCTGGATCAACTTCTGGATTGATTTGCCATAAGGCGGGTAGATCAACCTGGCGGCGTTCAGACGCTGTTTCACCAGCACGCCTTTGGCCTTGCTGAAGGTCAGGAAGCCTTCATGGCCGTGGTAATGGCCCATGCCCGAGGGGCCGATGCCACCGAAAGGCATGTCGTCCTGGGCCACATGCAGCAGGGTGTCGTTCAGGCACACGCCGCCGGAATGGGTTTCGTGGAGTACGCGGTTCTGTTCGCCTTTGTTGTAGCCGAAGTAGTACAGCGCCAGTGGGCGAGGGCGCCTGTTGATGTAGGCAAAGGCTTGATCGATGCCGCGATAGGGCACGATCGGCAGCACGGGGCCGAAGATCTCGTCCTGCATCACGGTCATGTCGTCGCTGACATTCAGCAGCAGGCTGTGGGCCATGCGTCGCCCTTGGGCTGTTTCGTACAGCGGAATCAGGGTGGCGCCTTTGTCGGTAGCGTCCTTCACGTAGGCGTTTAGCCGGGCCAGCTGTCGCTCGTTGATGATCGCTGTGTAGTCCGGATTGTCGGGCAGCGTCGGATAAAACCCGCGTACGGCATTGCTGTAAGCTTCGACGAAAGCGTCGACGCGGTCTTCCGGCACCAGCACGTAGTCCGGCGCCACGCAGGTTTGTCCGGCGTTCAAGGCTTTGCCGAAGGCGATGCGCTCGGCGGCGTCCTTGAGCGGCACGTCAGCGGAAACGATCGCCGGCGACTTGCCGCCCAACTCCAGGGTGACCGGCGTGAGGTGCTCGGCTGCGGCACGCATCACGTGCTTGCCGATGTTGGTGGCGCCGGTAAACAGCAGGTGGTCGAAACGCAGCCTGGAAAACGCCATGCCCACGTCGGCCTCGCCCAGCACCACACAGACCAGGTCCTCGGGGAAGATCTTCGCCAGCAGTGTTTTGAGAAGTTCGCCGGTGGCCGGGGTGGATTCACTGAGCTTGAGCATCACCCGGTTGCCCGCCGCCAATGCACCGACCAACGGGCCGATGGCCAGGTAGAGCGGGTAGTTCCACGGCACGATCACCCCCACCACACCCAGCGGTTGGTAAATCACTTTGGCTGACGCGGGTTGGAAGGCAATGCCTACAGCGCGGCGGGAAGGTTTCATCCAGCGCTTCAGGTGTTTGCTGGCGTAGTGAATGCCGTGCAGGCTGGGCATCAATTCGGCGAACAGAGTTTCGTCCGCGCTGCGGTGGCTGAAATCCTGGCTGATTGCGTTAATCAGTGCCTGGCGTTCATCGCTGAGCAGGTCCCGCAGCGCCTTGAGCCATTGTTGGCGTTGCGCGGCCGGTGGCATCGGGTTGGCCGCATAGGCCCGACGTTGAGCGTCGAACAGGTCCTGGAGGTGTTCCAGTGCCTGGGAATCTTGCAGGTAAGCAACGTTGGCAGACATGGCGAGGCACCGATTGTTATTGGTCTGCCTGGATTTTTAGAGTCATTACTCTAAATTGTCAAATAACATTGCAGTAACATCCAGATTTATCCTGGCAAGGATAGGCCGTAAGATGGTGCATCACGTGTATAGAAGCTGATTCCCCTATGGCACCACGAGTAAAGACCAGCGAGCGCATTGTGCAAACCAGCCTGGAGCTTTTTAACCAGCAGGGCGAGCGCAGTATCAGCACCAACCACATCGCCGCCCACATGGAAATTTCGCCGGGCAACCTGTACTACCACTTCCCCAACAAGCAGGCGATCATCGCCGTACTGTTCCGTGAATACGAAGCGCTGGTGGACAGCTTCCTGCGGCCGCCCCAGGGGCGTGCGATGGTGGTAGAGGACAAGCGCTTTTACTTGCAGGCCGTGCTGGCTGGCATGTGGCGCTACCGGTTTTTACACCGTGACCTTGAACATTTGTTGGAGAGTGATCCGGAACTGGCCACCGGCTATCGGCGTTTCTCCCAGCGTTGCCTGACCCAGGGCGGTGCTATTTATCAAGGGTTTGTCGATGCGGGCATCCTCAGCATGGACCCGGTGCAAACCGAGGCCCTGACCCTCAATGCGTGGATCATCCTTACCTCCTGGGTGCGGTTTTTATGCACCACCAATGAAAACTCTGCCCACCTGAGTGCCGAAGCCATCAAGCGCGGGGTGTACCAGGTGCTCGTGTTGGAGGCAGGGTTTGTCACGCCCCAGGCCAAAGAGGCGGTGGATGCGTTGTTCAAAGAGTTTTACGTGCCGCTGAACCAGGCACTGGAAGAAGTGAAGTAGGTCTTTCCCCATGCATTTGCAGGAGTTCGTCATGCCGCTTGCCCAACTGATCAGCCCCCAGCAATTGGCCGAACGCCGCACCTCGGCGGGGCTTGTACTGCTGGATTGTCGCTTTGCCCTGGAAGACCCGGATTACGGCCTTTGCAGTTACGCCGAAGGGCATATCGAAGGCGCGCAGTATGCTGACCTTGAGCGCCACCTCAGCGGGCCGGTTGTCAAAGGCGTGACCGGTCGTCATCCCCTGCCGGCAGCGGATACGTTGATCCAGCAACTGCAGGCCTGGGGCATCAACCCTGATAGCGATGTGGTGCTTTACGACGACGGTCCTGGCGCCTACGCCGCGCGCGCATGGTGGCTGCTGGCCTGGCTGGGCAAGCGTGACGGCGTGTTTATTCTGGATGGCGGCCTCAAGGCCTGGCACAGCGCCGGTTTCCCGTTGAGTCTGGATGCGCCGGTGACCGAGCCTGGGACGTTTGTCGGCACGCCGGACAATCAACTGTTGCTGGACGCCGACCAACTGCAAAAGCGTCTGGGCCAACCCGGCCTGACCTTGATCGACGCCCGCGCCCAACCGCGTTTTCGCGGCGACATGGAACCCATCGACCCCGTTGCCGGGCATATTCCCGGTGCGCAATGTGCGGCATTTAGCGAAAACCTCGGCAGCGACGGTCGCTTCCTGCCGGCCGATCAACTCCAGCAGCGGTTTGCCGCGCAGTTGCAGGGGCGTGATCCGCAGGAACTGGTGGCGTATTGCGGCTCCGGCGTGACGGCGTGCCATAACCTGTTCGCCCTGAGCCTGGCGGGATACCCCTTGGGCAAGTTGTATGCGGGGTCGTGGAGTGAGTGGATCACCGACCCGGCGCGGGCGATCGCTACCGGCGACTGAGCAGCCAGGCTGGAATCCGGCGTTCCAGGTAGTAACCGGGGCGCCTGAGCGAGCCGTCGACAAACCCCACATGCCCGCCCTTGGCCAGCAGCTCGAATTCGGTACAGGCCGACAGTTCGCTGGCTTCCGGCAGGCTGTGGGCGAACACGAACGGGTCGTCGGCGGCCTGGATGATCAAGGTCGGCGTGCGGATCGCACCGAGGTAATAGCGGCTCGACGCGCGGCGATAGTAGTCCTCGGCGCTGAGGAATCCGTGCAGCGGCGCCGTGACCCGGCCGTCGAAATCCCAGAATGTGCGCATCTTCTCTAATGACCCCAGGGCCTCCAGAGTTTTCAGCCCGTCCGCTTGGCCATCCTGCACGAACTGACGTTGCTTGACGCGGATATACGCCAGCATCTCGCGCATGAAGTGCTTCTGATACACCCGCGAAAACCCCAGCCCGATGCGATCGGCGCACTGGTCCAGGCGGAACGGCACCGATACCGCCGCGGCGCCTTGCAGGCCGGAGGCTTCGCCGGTTTCACCCAAGTGCTTGAGCAGCACGTTACCGCCCAGGGAATAACCCACCGCATACAACGGCGCCAAGGGTCGCCTGGCTCGCAGATGGGCAATCGTTGCCGCCAAATCTTCGCTGGCGCCCGAGTGGTAACTGCGGGCCAACAGGTTCGGCTCGCCGGAACAGCCACGCCAGTTCAGGGCCACACTGGCCCAGCCCTGCGCCGCCAGGACTTTTTGCAGGCCAGCCACATAGGGCGAATTGGACGAGCCGGTCAGGCCATGCAGCACCAGCACCAAGGGCGCCTGTGCGTCATGGGGGCCATGCCAGTCGAGGTCGAGAAAATCGCCATCGTCCAGCCACAGCCGTTCGCGCTGGCGCTCGATATGGGTCGTTGGACGCCACAGCGGTCCCCACAGTGTTTGCAGGTGCGGGTTGCCAAGGCCGAAGGCGGGTTTGAATCGTTCAGAAGAAGGGTTCATGCAGATCTCTGTGGCAAGCGCTTATTGTGGTGAGCGGGCAAACCCGCTCACAACGCATGCACTCACTGAGGCAATTCGGCGCGCTCAACCAATCGATGCCACAACGCGTAATACACCCGTCCGGACTTCTGCTCGCGGTGCAGGCGCCATGCGCCCGGCAACCCGAGGGTGGACGGTGCGGTCTCGCTTTCAGTGTAGATCCACGCGTCCGGCGCCAGCCATTGGCGCTCTTCCAGCAGGGCGCAGACGGTCGGCAGCAGGTTCTGGTTGAACGGCGGGTCGAGGAACACCACGTCGTATTCACTGGCCGCCTGGGTTTCCAGATAGCGCAGCGCGTCGGCGGTTTGCACCTGGCCATTGGTGCAGCGCAGGGTGCCCAGGTGCTCCTTGAGGCTTGAGACCGCTACGTTACTGGCGTCCAGTGCCTGCGCCTGGGCCGCGCCACGGGACAGCGCCTCCAGGAACAGCGCGCCACTGCCGGCGAACGGGTCCAGTACCTTGGCGCCCGCGATATACGGTGCGAGCCAGTTGAACAGGGTTTCGCGCACGCGGTCCGGCGTTGGGCGCAGGCCCACGACGTCAGGGAAGCTCAGCTTGCGGCTGCCCCATTCACCACCAATGATGCGCAGTTGGCCCACACCGTTGTGGACGTTGTGGACAGGTTTTTTCGGGCGAGATGAACTGGCCATTAATGCTCCGGAACCCCGAGCGGCTGCTCGGCGGGTTTATCAGTGGGGGGCGGTAGTGGCTTTTGCGCAATCGTTGGGCCGGCGGTCACGATGACCATCTTGTCGGCGCTCAAGTGTTTGTTCAAGGCAGCCTTGACCTGCTCTACGGTCAGGGCCTGGGATTGTTTCATGAAATCTTCCAGATAGCTCAGCGGCAAGTTGTAGAAACCCATGGCGCCGAGTTGGCCGACGATATCGGCATTGCTCGCGGTGGACAGCGGGAAGCTGCCGGCCAGCTCGCGCTTGGCGTCATCCAGTTCTTTCTGCGTCGGGCCGTTCTTGAGGTATTCGGCCAGCACGTCCTCGACCAGGCGCAGGGTGCCGCCGCTCATTTCGGCGCGAGTCTGCAGGTTGATCATGAACGGGCCACGCACCTGCATCGGCGAGAAGCCGGAGTAGACGCCGTAGGTCAGGCCGCGCTTTTCGCGCACTTCGCTCATCAAACGGGTGCCGAAGCCGCCGCCGCCGAGGATCTGATTGCCCAGGGACAGCGCGGCGTAGTCCGGATCGGCGCGGTCGATGCCCAGTTGCGCGAACAACAGGTGGGTTTGCTTGGACGGGAACTCGATATGGCTCAGGCCGGCCTTTGGCTCCGTCGGCTGGGCAATCCTGGGCAGGGCCGGGCCTTTGGGCAGCGACGCAGACACCTTGGCGGTCATGGCTTCAGCTTCGGCGCGGGTGAGGTCGCCCACCACCGCAATCACCGCGTTGCCGGCGGCATAAGCCTTGGCATGGAAGGCCTGCAACTGCGCCAGCGTGATCTTCGGCACGCTTTGCGGGGTGCCTTCGCTCGGGTGTGCGTAAGGGTGGTCGCCATACAGGCGCTTGAACAGCTCCAGGCTGGCCAGTTTGCCGGGGTTCTGCTTCTGGTATTCGAAGCCGGCGAGGATCTGGTTCTTGATGCGCGCCAGGGAATCGGCCGGGAAGGTCGGCTTGCCGATCACCTCGTCAAACAGGTTCAGGGCGGCGTCGCGTTTGTCGCTGGCGCTCAAGCTGCGCAGGGACACCAGCGCCATATCGCGGTAAGCGCCGTTGCCGAAGTCGGCACCCAGGCCTTCAAAACCACTGGCGATCTGGCTGACATCCTTGCCCGGCACGCCTTCGTTGAGCATGGCGTTGGTCATGAGTGCCAGGCCGGGCACGTCGCCGTCCTGGCTGCTGCCGGCGGCAAACAGGATGCGCACGTCGAACATCGGCAGTTCATGGGCTTCCACGAACAGCACCTTGGCACCTTCGGCGGTGGTCCAGGTTTGCACGTCGAGCTTGCGGTTGGTCGGCGCCTTGCCATCCAGCTCCGCCAGCGATTGCAATTTGTTGGTGGACTGAGCCTTGTCCAGCGCCTGGCTGGCCACGGATTCGCTGGGGCGCAGGAAATACACGGCACTGGCCGCGATCAAGGTGACGGCCATCAGGCCGGGCAGGATCAGGCGGCTGTTTTTGCGATCACTCATGAGCGGTCTCCTCGGGCAAAACATGGGCGACGCTCAGACGTTCGCGGGTGAAATAGGTGCGTGCGGCCTTTTGGATATCTTCCGGGGTCACGCTTTGCAGGTCCGCCAATTCGCTGTCCATCAGCTTCCAGGACAGACCGACGGTTTCCAGGGAGCCAATGGACGTGGCCTGGCTGGTGATCGAGTCGCGCTGGTACACCAGGCCGGCAATGACCTGGGCGCGGATACGTTCCAGTTCCTCAGCGGTGGGCGGTTTGGCTTTGAGCTCTTCGAGCAGGCGCCACAGGCCTGCTTCCGCCTGGGCGATGGTCTTTTTCTTCTGCTGATTGGGCGTCGCCGTCAGCATGAACAGGGTGTCGCCACGGGTGTAGGCGTCGTATTGGGTAGAGGCGGCCGAGACCAGTTCCTCGCCGCGCTCCAACTGCTCGGAGATGCGCGCGCTGTAGCCGCCGTCCAGCAGGGCCGAGATCAGGCGCAGGGCCTGGACCGAACGTTTGTCTTCGGCAGTGGCCAGGCCAGGGACGTTGAAGCCCAGGATCACGCTCGGCAATTGGGTCTGCACGTGCATGGTCAGCAGGCGCTCGCCGGGTTCGGCCAGTTCCATCGGGATCTTGGCCGGTGGCACGTCACGCTTGGGGATCGGGCCGAAGTAGCGCTGGGCCAGGGTTTTCACTTCATCCGGGGTAACGTCGCCGACCACTACCAGGGTGGCGTTGTTCGGCACATACCAGGATTGGTACCAGTGGCGCAGTTCTTCGACTTTCATGCGGTCCAAGTCGGCCATCCAGCCGATGGTCGGCGTGTGGTAGCCGCTGGCCGGGAACGCCATGGCCTTGAAGCGCTCATACGCCTTGGACATTGGGTTGTCGTCGGTGCGCAGGCGGCGCTCTTCTTTAATAACCTCGATCTCGCGGCTGAACTCGTCGGCCGGCAGGCGCAGGCTGGCCATGCGGTCGGCCTCGAGCTCAAAGGCCACGCCCAGGCGGTCACGGGCCAGCACCTGGTAATAAGCGGTGTAGTCATCACTGGTGAATGCATTTTCTTCAGCGCCCAGGTCGCGCAGGATCAGCGAGGCTTCGCCGGGGCCGACTTTGGCGCTGCCCTTGAACATCATGTGCTCCAGGGCGTGGGACAAACCGGTCTGGCCCGGGGTCTCGTAGCTCGAGCCCACCTTGTACCAAACCTGGGAAACCACCACCGGGGCGCGATGATCTTCGCGTACGACGACCTTGAGGCCGTTGTCGAGGGTGAATTCGTGGGTGGGTTGTGGGTCGGCAGCCAAAGCTGAAAGAGGCAGACAAACTGTGCTGAACAGCAGGCCTGCGGCGCGGCGGGCTAGAGCATTCATTCGTTTTTAAACCTGTTGGGCTGCCCGCTTGGTCTTAGCGTCGGCGGGCGAGGAGGTGCTAGGATACTGGTCGAATATACGGACGGCCACTGCGGCAGTCTTGTGTAGGCCCTATTTAGGCCTTACAAAATGTTGCGCATGAACGAGCTGGCTAAAAAACAGTCTGTTACGCATCGAATTTTATTTACCGGCGTGCCGCTCTGGCGCGTCGCTACCTTGAGATAGCCGTCTCCATGTTTGGTTCCAACGACGACAAGAAGACCCCAGCCGCGGCTGGCGAGAAGAAAGGCCTGTTCGGATGGCTGCGCAAAAAGCCGCAGGAAACCGTTGCTGAACAGCCGCAGGTTCACGCTGAGCCGACCCCCGAACCCCTAATAGAAGCCCAACCGGTAGCCCAGGCACCGGAGCCGGTGGTATTGCCGATGGCCGAGCCGGTGTTGCAGCCGGTGGTGGAAACCAAGCCGGAACCAGCCCTCGAACCAGCCCCTGAGCACACGCCATGGCCCGAATTGCCGGTGGCCGAAGAGCCCGTGGCGCTGGTTGAGAATGTGCAGGCTGAGCACGTGGTGCCGCCGATCCCTGCGTTCGTCGAGCCGGTGGAGGTCGTGGTTCAAGCGCCGCCAGTCGAAGTCTCGGTGCCGACCGCTCCTGCCGTTGTCGAGCCGGCGCCTGCCGCCCCATCAGTCGAAACCGGTAAAGCCGGCTTCTTCGCCCGCCTCAAGCAGGGCCTGAGCAAAACCAGCGCCAGCATCGGCGAAGGCATGGCCAGCCTGTTCCTGGGCAAAAAAACCATCGATGACGAGTTGCTGGAAGACATCGAAACCCGCCTGCTCACCGCAGATGTGGGCGTTGAAGCCACCGCCGTGATCATTCAGAGCCTGACTCAGAAGGTCGCGCGCAAACAGCTCACCGATGCCGACGCGCTGTACAAATCCTTGCAGGCTGAGCTGGCCGCCATGCTTAAACCGGTGGAAGCACCGCTGGTGATCACCCCGAACAAGCCGTTCGTGATTCTGGTGGTGGGCGTCAACGGCGCCGGTAAAACCACCACCATCGGCAAATTGGCCAAGAAGCTGCAGCTCGAAGGCAAGAAAGTCATGCTCGCCGCCGGCGACACCTTCCGCGCCGCGGCTGTCGAGCAGTTGCAGGTATGGGGTGAGCGCAACAAGATCCCGGTGATTGCCCAGCACACCGGCGCCGACTCCGCTTCGGTGATCTTCGACGCCGTGCAGGCCGCCAAGGCCCGTAACATTGATGTGCTGATCGCCGATACCGCTGGTCGCCTGCACACCAAAGACAACTTGATGGAAGAACTGAAAAAAGTGCGCCGGGTGATCGGCAAGCTGGACGCCGATGCGCCCCACGAAGTGCTGCTGGTGCTGGATGCCGGTACCGGCCAGAACGCCATCAGTCAGGCCAAACAATTCAATCAGACGGTGCAACTGACCGGCCTGGCGTTGACCAAGCTCGACGGCACGGCCAAGGGCGGCGTGATCTTTGCGCTGGCCAAGCAGTTCGGCTTGCCGATTCGTTATATCGGCGTCGGTGAAGGCATCGACGATCTGCGCACTTTTGAAGCCGAACCCTTTGTAGAGGCGTTGTTTGCCGAGCGGGAGCGTTCATGATTCGATTCGAACAGGTCGGTAAACGCTATGCCAACGGGCATGTGGGCCTGCATGAGCTGAGCTTTCGAGTGCGCCGCGGCGAGTTCCTGTTTGTGACCGGCCATTCCGGCGCGGGTAAAAGTACCTTGCTGCGCCTGCTGCTGGCCATGGAACGCCCGACGACCGGCAAGCTGTTGCTGGCAGGTCAGGATCTGGCCACCATCAGCAATGCGCAGATCCCTTTCCTGCGCCGTCAGATCGGCGTGGTGTTCCAGAACCACCAGTTGCTGTTCGATCGCACCGTGTTCAACAACGTTGCGCTGCCGTTGCAGATCCTCGGGCTGTCCAAGGCCGAAATCATCAAGCGTGTGGATTCGGCCCTGGAGCGCGTGGCGCTGTCGGACAAGACCGACCTCTACCCTGGCGACCTGTCCACCGGCCAGCAACAGCGCGTCGGCATCGCCCGCGCCATCGTCCATCGCCCGGCCTTGCTGCTGGCGGACGAACCCACCGGTAACCTCGATCCGCGTCTGGCGGCCGAGATCATGGGGGTGTTCGAAGACATCAACCGCCTGGGTACCAGCGTATTGATCGCCAGTCACGACCTGGCGCTGATCGCTCGCATGCGCCACCGCATGTTGACCTTGCAACGCGGGCGCCTGATCGGTGACGGGGAGGCTGGCGTATGAGTGCCACACGTAGTCCTAAAGTGTCCGAACGCGTTGCGCCGAAGCCGGCCGACCCGCAACCGAAAAAGAAAAAACACGACGAAGACGACGGTCCGGACTTCAGCACGCTGCTGCGCGCCTGGATCGAAAGCCATCGCGCCAGCATGCTGGACAGCCTGCGTCGCCTGGGCAAACAGCCGATCGGCAGTTTTTTCACCTGTCTGGTGATGGCCGTGGCATTGAGCCTGCCGATGGGTTTGTCGCTGCTGCTCAATAATGTGGAGCGCCTGGGCGGTTCCTGGCAGCGCGCGGCGCAGATTTCGCTGTACCTGAACCTCGATGCCAGCACGCAGCAAGGCGAGGCGCTGCGCGACGACATCAAGAACATGCCGGGGGTGGCAGATGCTGAGTATGTCAGCCGCGATCAGGCGCTTGAGGAGTTCCAGCAACAGTCCGGCCTAGGTGAGGCGCTTAAAGAGCTGCCGCAGAACCCGCTGCCGGGCGTGGTGCTGGTGACGCCGAACGAAGTCGACAAGACTGCCCTGGAGGCCCTGCGACAAAAACTCGCAGAGATGCCGAAGGTGCAACAGGCGCAACTTGATCTAGTCTGGGTAGAACGCCTGGCCGCCATTCTCAAGCTGGGTGATCGCTTTGTGTTCGGCCTGACAGTGCTGTTGGTGTCTGCATTACTTTTGGTGATAGGTAATACCATTCGTCTTCATATTGAAAACCGTCGCATCGAGATAGAAGTGATTAAACTGGTCGGCGGCACGGACAGTTATGTGCGTCGTCCTTTTCTGTACATGGGCGCGCTTTATGGCTTTGGTGCGGGGATTTTGTCCTGGGCCGTCCTGGCATTCGGCCTGAACTGGCTGAACGATGCGGTCGTCGGGCTCGCCGGCTTGTACGGCAGCGATTTTGCGTTGGCCGGCGTACCGGTGGCAGATGGTCTGAGTCTCTTGCTTGGTGCGGTCCTGTTGGGGTATATCGGTGCGTGGATTGCGGTCGCACGGCATTTACGTGAGCTGGCACCGAAGTAGTTAATGTCAGATTAATGTGGTTTCGTTTGTATTGACCGTATCAGTGGTTTAGGGAACTTGTCCTACGGTTCCCGGTCAATTTTCGCAGTGCTGAACTGCACGAGTTATGTGAGTCGGAGGTTTTTTCGTATGACCACTTCTTTGCAACCTGCTTATGCCTTGGTGCCGGGTGCGAACCTGGAAGCCTATGTGCACACGGTCAACAGCATTCCATTGCTGACGCCCGAGCAGGAGCGTGAACTGGCCGAGAGTCTCTACTATGAGCAGGATTTGGGGGCGGCTCGGCAGATGGTGCTCGCCCACCTGCGTTTTGTCGTACATATCGCCCGTAGCTATAGTGGCTACGGCCTGGCCCAGGCTGACCTGATCCAGGAAGGCAACGTTGGCCTGATGAAGGCGGTCAAGCGCTTCAACCCTGAGATGGGTGTGCGCCTGGTGTCGTTTGCTGTGCACTGGATCAAGGCGGAAATCCACGAGTTCATCCTGCGCAACTGGCGCATCGTGAAAGTCGCGACCACCAAGGCCCAGCGTAAATTGTTCTTCAACCTGCGCAGCCAGAAGAAACGCCTGGCGTGGCTGAACAACGAGGAAGTCCACCGTGTGGCCGAAAGCCTCGGTGTGGAACCCCGTGAAGTGCGCGAGATGGAAAGCCGCCTGACCGGCCATGACATGGCGTTCGATCCGGCTGCCGAAGCGGACGACGACAGCGCTTTCCAATCGCCGGCCAACTACCTGGAAGACCACCGGTACGACCCGGCGCGTCAACTGGAAGATGCCGACTGGAGCGACAATTCCAACCACAACCTGCACGAAGCGCTGGAAGTGTTGGACGACCGCAGCCGTGACATCCTCTATCAGCGTTGGCTGGCTGAAGAAAAAGCCACACTGCATGACCTGGCGCAGAAGTACAACGTGTCGGCCGAGCGGATTCGTCAGCTTGAGAAAAGCGCGATGAACAAGCTGAAGTTGTCGATCGCGGCTTAAATGCTCCGATAAAACAAAAAATGCCCTGATCGAAAGATCGGGGCATTTTTGTTTGTGTTCGAAAGATCTCAAGCCTGACTCGGTCGAATGTGGGAGCTGGCTTTGCGGTGTGTCAGTCAGCCCAGGGGGCTTTGCGTGCGTTGTTCAGCTCCACCAGATACCCATCTCCACCCAATTGGCTCATCTGCTGACGAATCCATGCCGCTCGCCGCGCTACATAAGCCGTCGGATGGCTGGCACTCCACACCCGCGGGTTAGGCAGTACAGCCGCCAGATAGCTGGCCTGCTGCCGCGAAAGCCCCTTGGCGCTCACCCCAAAGTGATGCCGCGCCGCTGCTTCTGCGCCAAACACCCCTTCGTCCCATTCCACGCTATTGAGGTACACCTCAAGAATCCGCTGCTTGGGCCACAGCACCTCGATCAGCCCGGTAAACCAGGCCTCCAGGCCTTTGCGCAGATAACTGCGGCCGGACCACAGGAACAGGTTTTTCGACACCTGCTGGCTCAAGGTGCTCGCGCCGCGAATCGAGCCGCCGCGCTCGTTGTGCAGGATCGCCGCCTGGATCGCGCCGAAATCGAAGCCCCAATGCTGCGGGAAGCGCTGGTCTTCACCGGCCATCACCGCCACTTTGAGGTCGTCGGAGAGCTCGTCCCACGGCACCCAGGTGCGTTGCAGGTCAATGGGTTCGCCGTCGAACAGGGATTCGATCTTGCGCTCCACCATCAATGCAGTGAACGGTGGCGGAACGAAACGGAACAGCAGCACCAGCAGAACACTGCCGATGGCAAACCATTTCACGACATTGAGAAAGCGTTTGAAGAGGAGACGCAGCATAGAGATGGCTTGGCCGAACCCGTTGAGCGGGCCATTATACAGACCCTGCCCGATGAGTCTGACTGGAGTTCCCCATGCTGCGTAGCTTTCTGATGCTGGCCGCGTTTTTCGGCTTTACCGGTGTCGCCCTCGGCGCCTTCGCCGCCCACGGCTTGAAAAACCGCCTGAGCGCCGACTACCTGGCGATCTTCCACACCGGCGTGACCTATCAGTTGGTGCACACCCTGGCGCTGTTCGGCGTGGCGCTGCTGCTGGCGCATATTCCCGGTCGTCTGGTGACGTGGGCCGGCGTGTCCTTTGTCGTCGGTATCCTGCTGTTCTCTGGCAGCCTGTATGTGTTGACCACCACGGGTATCAGCAAACTCGGCATCATCACGCCCTTCGGCGGGTTGGCGTTCCTGCTGGGTTGGTTCTTGCTGGGCCTGGCCGCCTGGCGCTTGCAGCTGACCGCTTAACGCTTGGAGCTGACCTTTAGGTGTCAATCGGGCTAGAATGCTGGCCCCTAAAAACGATGGCGGCCCGTGGCATGCGCATTCTGTTGAACGGCGAATCCTTTGAACTGCCCGACGGTGAAACCGTTGCGGCCCTGCTGACCCGCCTGGACCTGACCGGGCGGCGTGTCGCAGTGGAGCTCAACCTGGATATCGTCCCGCGTAGCCAGCACGAAGGCACCGCGCTCAGCGAAGGTGACCAGGTCGAAGTGGTTCACGCCATCGGCGGCGGCTAGTCGCCTGTCCGGATTCTGCAGAACCTCACCCCATTACGAGGATTTCCCATGAGCATCGTTCGTAGCGACAAGCCCTTTGTCCTGGCCGGCCGTACCTACCAGTCCCGTCTGCTGGTCGGCACCGGCAAGTACCGCGACATGGAAGAGACCCGCCTGGCCATTGAAGCCTCCGGTGCTGAAATCGTGACCTTCGCCGTGCGCCGCACCAACCTCGGCCAGATCGAGGGCGAGCCGAACCTGCTCGAAGTGCTGTCGCCGGACCGCTACACCTTTTTGCCAAACACCGCCGGTTGCTACGACGCCATCGAAGCCGTGCGCACCTGCCGCCTGGCCCGTGAGCTGCTCGATGGGCATAACCTGGTGAAGCTGGAAGTGCTGGCCGACCAGAAAACTCTGTTCCCCAACGTGATCGAAACCCTCAAGGCCGCTGAAACCCTGGTCAAGGAAGGCTTCGACGTGATGGTCTACACCAGCGACGACCCGATCATCGCCCGCCAACTGGCCGAAATCGGCTGCATCGCGGTGATGCCGCTGGCCGGTCTGATCGGTTCGGGTCTGGGTATCTGCAATCCCTACAACCTGCAGATCATCCTCGAAGAAGCCAAAATCCCGGTGCTGGTGGATGCGGGCGTGGGCACTGCCTCCGACGCGACCATCGCCATGGAACTGGGCTGTGACGCTGTGCTGATGAACTCCGCCATCGCCCATGCCCAGAGACCGGTCATGATGGCCGAGGCTATGAAACACGCCATCGTTGCAGGTCGCCTGGCCTACCTCGCCGGCCGCATGCCGAAAAAACTCTACGCCAGCGCCTCTTCGCCGCTGGATGGTCTGATCAAGTAAGAGCCATTGATGACTGAATCAAACGAAACGCCGAACACCCTGGAAGAAGGCGACGAGTCCAAGCACCGCCGCATCAAGAGCTTTGTGATGCGCGCCGGTCGCATGACCGAAGGCCAGCAAAAGGGCCTGGAGCAAGGTACGCCGCTGTTCGTGTTGCCCCTGGCCGACGCGCCGGTGGATTACGACCAGGTGTTTGGCCGTTCGGCCCCGCGTTCCCTGGAAATCGGCTTTGGCATGGGCCACTCGCTGCTGGAAATGGCTGCGGCTTCGCCGGAGCAGGACTTCATCGGCGTGGAAGTGCACCGCCCAGGTGTCGGTGCGCTGCTCAATGGCGTGTTGACCCAAGGCCTGACCAACCTGCGGGTCTACGACTGTGACGCGATCGAAGTGCTCAACCGTTGCATCGCCGACAACAGCCTCGACCGCCTGATGTTGTTCTTCCCGGACCCATGGCACAAATCCCGTCACCACAAGCGCCGTATCGTTCAGGCATCCTTTGCCGAGCTGGTGCGCAGCAAGCTCAAGGTGGGCGGCATCCTGCACATGGCCACCGACTGGGAACCGTATGCCGAATACATGCTGGAAGTGATGAGCGTCGCGCCTGGCTACCGCAACCTGGCCGAAGACGGTAAATGCGTGCCACGCCCGGCGGAGCGCCCGATCACCAAGTTCGAGCGCCGCGGCGAGCGGTTGGGGCATGGGGTGTGGGATTTGAAGTTCGAGAAGGTGGCGTAACCCGCCCCTCAGTAGAAAGGCAATCCAATGTGGGAGGGGCTTGGCTCCTCCCACATTTTTTTGTGCCGGGCTTGAGGTCAGCGGCGGTCGGCAACGACGCCAATCAACACCAGCACCACCACCAACACGGGTGCCAGGCTGTAGTTATTGAACTGGCTCAGCCCTCGCACAATCCACGGGGTGGCGTAGATCAATGCTGCGCCGCTGCCGATCATGCACAGCAGGGCCATCAACGGTACGCGCAAGGCGCCGGCGACGCTGCCCAGGCGGGCCTCGACCCAGCCTTTGATGTCTGCGCCGAACAGCACCAGCAAACAGCCGACAAGGGCCAGGGAGATTTCCGACAGGTTGCTGCGGCTCCAGCGGGATACGGTGGCTAGCAGGTCGAGTACCAAATCCATTCGATTTCCTTAAGAGCGCTCAGCTCAAAAACTTCTGCAACAGGTCATTGAGAAAAAGTTGCCCGCGGTCGGTCGCCGCCAGGCGTGACGGTTCGACCTGCATCAGGCCACTTTGTTCTGCATCACGACGCGCGTCGTCAAGGCTCGCCAGGTCGAGGCCGGTGCGTTCGGCGTAGAGCTTGGCGTCGACACCTTCGGTGAGGCGCAGCGCGTTCATCAGGAACTCGAAAGGCAACTCGTCGTTCGTCAGTTCTTTCGCGCCGGCCTGGAAGCTTTTGGCCGGGTTGAGGTAGTCCTTGGGGGCACGGGTTTTCCAGGTGCGGACGATGCGCCCGTCCGGATGGCTGAGCTTGCCGTGGGCGCCGGCGCCGATGCCGATAAAGTCGCCGAAGCTCCAGTAGTTCAGGTTATGTCGGGCCGGCCGGCCGGGTCTGGCATAGGCCGACACTTCATATTGCGCGTAACCGTGCTCGGCGAGCAGGGCCTGGCCGGCTTCCTGGATATCCCACAGCGTGTCGTCTTCGGGCAGCGCGGGCGGCTGGTTCCAGAACACGGTGTTGGGCTCAAGGGTCAGTTGGTACCAGGACAAATGGGTAGGGTTGAGCGCGATTGCCTGGCGCAAATCGCTCAGGGCGTCATCCAGGGATTGATCGGGCAGGCCGTGCATCAAATCCAGGTTGAAATTGTCGAACCCAGCCTGGCGCGCCATGCCGGCCGCGCGCACCGCCTCGTCGCCGTTATGGATGCGGCCAAGGGCGGCGAGTTTTTCCTGCTGGAAGCTCTGGATGCCGATGGACAGGCGGTTGATTCCCAGCTTGCGGTACGCCACGAACTTCTCTTGTTCGAACGTGCCGGGGTTGGCTTCCAGGGTGATCTCGATATCGCCGGCAAACGCAATGCGCGCTTCTACACCGTTGAGCAGACGGCCCAGTGCTGCGGCGCTGAACAGGCTGGGCGTGCCGCCACCAAAGAAAATCGAGCTCAGTTGCCGGCCATACACGGCGTGCAGGTCCTGGTCCAGATCGGCTAGCAAGGCGTCCACGTACTCTTCTTCCGGCAGCACTTCGCTCGCGGTGTGGGAGTTGAAGTCGCAATACGGGCATTTGCGCACGCACCACGGGATGTGGATATACAGCGCCAGGGGCGGCAGCAACGGCAGGGCCGCCCGAGGTGTTTGCGCGCCACCGTGGATCAGCGGCAGCACCGGGGTGTCGTGGGTCATTTCAGACTCAGGCGTTGGCGCAGCAGAGCCATTGCGCGGGCGCGGTGGCTGATCTGGTTTTTGTCGGCCGGGCTCAGTTCGGCGCTGGAGACATTGCGCTCCGGCACCCAGAACAGCGGGTCATAA
The DNA here is from genome assembly GCF_023148575.1 of Pseudomonas sp. EYE_354. NCBI lineage: Bacteria > Pseudomonadati > Pseudomonadota > Gammaproteobacteria > Pseudomonadales > Pseudomonadaceae > Pseudomonas > Pseudomonas sp. EYE_354. Next base: position 239,805 of record NZ_JAHXNQ010000009.1, on the reverse strand, counting down.
CCAAAACCCTGCTCACCGCTGGCCGCCTGCAGAATGCGCCCGTGCCACAAGCCTTCGCAGAGGATCGGCAGCGGGTCATCGGCGTGTCGTACCAGGGCCAGCACGCAGACGAACTGCGCGCCGCGCTCGGCGTCCGGCACACCCTTGAGGGCGTCCAGCAGCTTGGCGTTGTTGGCGGCGTCGCCTTTGCCGTCGGCGTAACGGGCCGAGTAGATACCAGGGGCGCCGCCGAGGAAGTCCACGGCCAGGCCCGAGTCATCGGCCAATGCCGGCAGGCCGGAGATGCGCGCGGCATTGCGTGCCTTGAGGATGGCGTTCTCGACGAACGACAGGCCCGTTTCCTCGGGCTCCACCTGGCTGAACTCGCCAATCGAGCGCAGTTGCACGGACTCGCCGAGCATGGCCTGGAGTTCTTTGAGTTTGCCGGCGTTGTGGCTGGCCAGTACGAGTTGTGTGAGCGTCATCAGTTGGCCGGGAACAGTTCTTGGTTGAATTGGAAACCGTGGGCTTTGCCGCCGGTTTCGACGTTGATGGTGAACGTCTTATATTCGCGCTGCGTCACGGAGTAGGGCGCCAGGTAGCTGATCCCGCCTTTCTCTTCGATTTGCTTGAACGTCAGGATCTCGCTTTTACCGCCCAGATCCTTGATGGTGCCGGTCACCTGCGCCGTGACCGGGGTTACGCCCTTGATCACGGTCACATTGATCAGTCCTTTTTCCTTGCTGCGTACCACGCCGATTTTCTGGGCGGTTTCTGGTGACAGGAAACTTGAGGTGAAGGTGTTGTAGTGAACGGTGATATCGCCGAAGTCTTTCTTGCGATTAGCGTCGATCGTGTCGGCGGCCATGGCGTTGGCACCCAGGCACGCGGTCAGTAGAAAAATAGCCAAGCGACTCATGAGCGTCCCTCCTGAAAATGATTAGACGGCAATTTTGTGGTCGGTCAGGCCAGGACTGCTGACCCGGTAGATACCGATTTCGCCCAACAGATTGGGCCATAGCTTACTCGCCCAGCCGTGACGATGCTGTTGATCGACGGCAAGGCGGTTGATCACCTTGGCTTGACGCTCGCCGCACAGCGCTTCGAAGTCTTCGAAGGTGCAGAAATGGATGTTCGGGGTGTTGTACCAGGTGTACGGCAGAAAGTCAGACACCGGCATGCGGCCCTTGGTGGCCAGGTACCAGCGGCAGCGCCAGTGCCCGAAGTTGGGGAAGGTGATGATGCATTGGCGGCCGACGCGCAGCATCTCATCGAGAATGCGGTCCGGGTAATGCACCGCCTGCAGGGCCTGGGTCATCACCACGATGTCGAAGCTATTGCTGGCAAAGTTGCCCAGGCCCTTGTCCAGGTCCTGCTCGATCACATTGATGCCCTTGGCCACGCACTGGGCAATGTTGTCCGGGTCGTTTTCAAGGCCGTAGCCGGTGACTTGCTTGTTGTCCCGCAGCCAGCTCAGCAGTTCGCCATCGCCGCAGCCCAGGTCGAGCACGCGGCTGCCGGCGGGTATCCATTCTTGGATGATGTCCAGGTCGGCTCTCATGGCGTTCTCACAAAGTTATGCGGTTCATGTAGTTACTGAAGGCCTGCAGGTAGCGCGGGATCGGAATCAGGAAGGCGTCGTGGCCTTGCGGAGCGTCGATCTCGAGGTAGCAGACGTCTTTGCGCGCCGCCATCAGGGCATCCACCAGTTCACGGGAGCGGGCCGGCGAGAAGCGCCAGTCGGTGGTGAATGACATCACACAGAACTTGGCCGTGGCACCTTCGAAGGTTTTGGCCAGGTCGTCGTCGTGATTCGCCGCAGGGTCGAAGTAGTCCAGGGCCTTGGTCATCAGCAGGTAGGTATTGGCGTCGAAACGCCCGGAGAACTCCTCGCCCTGATAACGCAGGTAGCTTTCCACCTGGAACTCGACGCTGTGGAAGTCGTAGTTGAGTTTCTCGCTCTTGAGGCCACGGCCGAATTTCTCGCCCATGGAGTCGTCGGACAGGTAGGTGATATGCCCGACCATGCGCGCCAGCATCAAACCGCGCTTGGGGATCACGCCCGCTTCCTGGAACGAACCACCGTGGAACTCCGGGTCGGTGAGGATCGCCTGGCGTGCCACTTCGTTGAAGGCGATGTTCTGCGCCGACAACTTGGGCGCCGAGGCGATGGCCAGGCAATGGCGCACGCGATCCGGGTAGGTGATGGTCCATTGCAGCGCCTGCATACCGCCCAGGCTGCCGCCGATCACGGCCGCCCATTGGTTGATACCCAACACGTCGGCCAGGCGCGCCTGGCTGTGCACCCAGTCTTCCACGGTGAGCACCGGGAAGTCGGCACCGAACGGTTTGCCGGTTTCCGGGTTAAGGCTGCTGGGGCCGGTGGAACCATTGCAACCGCCGAGGTTGTTCAGGCTGACCACAAAGAACTTTTGCGTGTCGATAGGCTTGCCTGGGCCGATGCAACTGTCCCACCAGCCGGGCTTGCGCTCGTCGACGCTGTGGAAGCCGGCGGCGTGGTGATGGCCGGACAAGGCGTGGCAGATCAGCACGGCGTTGCTCGCCGTGGCGTTCAGTTGGCCGTAGGTTTCATAAATCAGGTCATAGGCAGGCAGCGAACGACCGCAGGCCAGGGCCAGCGGCTCGCTGAAGTGCGCCACTTGGGGCACGACCAGTCCAACAGAATCGGGGGGGAAGGCAGTTGGCATCGACCCTGCTCTCGTTTAAATGAGGCGTAAGTCTAAAGACCGCTGCACCCAGCGGCAAGCAAAGGCCCGCTCGGATTCAATTCAATATGCAGATACAAAAAGTGGGAGCGAAAGAGTCCGCCCCCACCCGTTGCGCGCATTCAGATCAGGCCGAACAGTTCCTTGGGCATGAGCGCGTAGAACGCCAGCCGTGGAACGACCCAGCTTTGGATCAGTTGGATCACGATAAACGCAAAGATCGGCGAGATATCCAGGCCGCCCAGGTTGGGAATCAGGCGACGGAACGGCGCCAGCACCGGCTCGGTGATCTGGAAGACCAGTTCGGCACCAGGGCTGCGACTGCCGGGAGCGACCCACGAGAGAATCACGCTGATGATCATCGACCAGAAGATGATCTTCAAAAACAGCGAGAAGATGCCGATCAGCGCCCAAGGCAGCAGCAGTACGGTGAAGGCCTGGTAGCCGTTGAGCGTCAGGATCACCACGAACAGCAGGATCTGCAGCAGCAGTGCCAGCACCAGCGATGACATGTCCAGGCCGAACAGGCTCGGGATCACCCGGCGCAGCGGCTTGAGCAGCGGTTGGGTGGCCTTCACCACGAATTGGCACAACGGATTGTAGAAGTTCGCCCGCACCAGTTGCAGGATAAAACGCATCAGCACGATCAGCAGGTACAGGCTGCCCAGGGTCTGGATGATGAAGATAAGGGCGTCATTGAGTCCAAGCATCATGTATTCCTTCGTAGGGAGACGACTATTTGCCCAGCTGCTCGGCCATCTCGGCCGAACGATGTGCCGCGGCACCCAGAGCTTTTTCCACCAGGGCTTCAAACCCCCCGGCCTGGAACGATTCGATCGCGGCCTGCGTGGTGCCGCCTGGGGAGGTCACGCGACGGCGCAGCTCGGCAGCGTCCACCTCACTGGAAACGGCCATCTTCGCAGCGCCCAGGGCGGTTTGTTCGGCCAGTTGCTCGGCGACGTCCTGGGGCAGGCCCAGTTTGACACCGGCGGCGGTCATGGCTTCGATCAGCAGGAAGAAGTACGCCGGGCCGCTGCCGGATACGGCCGTGACGGCGTCCAATTGTTGTTCCTGCTCCAGCCACACGGCGATGCCCACGGCACCCAGCAGCGTCTGAGCCTGGTCACGCTGTGCAGCGCTCACCTGGGTCGTGGCGTACAGGCCGCTCACACCCTGGCGCAACAACGCCGGCGTGTTGGGCATGCAGCGTACGATTGGCTGGGCGCCGAGCCAGTTGTTCATGCTGTCGCAGGTGATGCCGGCGGCGATGGACACCACCAGTTGGTGCGGTTGCAGGCTGGGGCGCAAGCTCTCGCACACGGCCTTCATGGCTTGCGGTTTGACTGCCAGCACGATCACGTCGACGCCTTGGATGGCCTCGGCGTTGTCGGCAAAGGTCTCAATGCCGTGTTCGGCGCTGACGCGGGCGCGGGTGTCTGCGCCTGGGTCGCTGGCGCGAATCTGCTCGGCGCCCAGACCTTTGGCCCGCAGGCCGCCAATCAGGCTGGCCGCCATGTTACCGGCACCGATAAAGGCAATACGCGTGTCTTTCATGACAGGTCCTTAGCTAAATGGAAGTCAGCCATTTCAAGGCTGGCCGTAGTCGCGGGCACCAAACAGGGCGGTACCGATCCGCACCCAGGTGGCGCCTTGGGCAATGGCCGACTCAAGGTCGTGGCTCATGCCCATGGAGAGTGTGTCGAGCGGCAGGTTCAAGCTGGCTTGCAGGTCGCGCACGGTCGCGAAGGCCGCATCTTGCTCCGCCCGGTCATCGGTCGGTTCGGGGATCGCCATCAAGCCTCTTAGCTTCAAGCGTGGCAGGGCGCTGATCGCATTGGCCAGGGCCGGCAGGTCGGCGGGCGTACAGCCGGACTTGCTGGCTTCGCCGCTCACGTTGACCTGGATGCAGATGTTCAGCGGCGGCAGGTCGGCCGGGCGTTGCTCGGACAGGCGTTGCGCAATTTTGAGGCGGTCCACGGAATGCACCCAAGCGAAGTGCTCGGCGATGGCACGAGTCTTGTTCGATTGAATGGGGCCGATGAAGTGCCAACTCAAGGGCAGGTCGGTTAATTCAGCCTGTTTGCCCAGGGCTTCCTGCAGATAGTTTTCGCCAAAGTCGCACATCCCGGCGGCGTAGGCTTCGCGCACGGCCTGGGCGGGTTTGGTCTTGCTCACGGCCAGCAGATGGATGCTGTTTGCGTCACGGCCCACTGCGTCGGCCGCGGCGCGGATGCGCTGGCTAACCTGGCCGATGTTGTCTGCTATCGTCGACATTCAAGATGCGCCCGTGGATATGGAGTCCGCGGCATTCTACTGGAAATGGAAAGCCCTATGGATATCACTGAATTGCTGATGGTCGGCGTGCGCCGGGGCGCCTCCGACCTGCACCTGTCGGCCGGCCTGGCGCCGATGCTGCGCGTGGATGGCGAGGTCTGGCCACTGGATACACCGGTGCTGTCAGCCTCGCAAGTGGCGGATTTACTCAGGCCGTTACTCAACCAATACCAGCAAAAGGATTTCGAAACATCTCTTGAAACGGATTTTGCCTTCGAACTGCCCGGTCTGGCCCGGTTCCGCGCAAACGTGTTCCAGCAGGATCGCGGCATGGGCGCGGTGTTTCGCACCATTCCATCCGAGGTTCAGAGCTTGGAGCGCCTCGGGTTGGGAGAAGTCTTCGAGCGCATCGCGTTGTTGCCACGTGGCCTGGTGCTGGTGACCGGGCCGACCGGCTCAGGCATGTCCACCACGCTGGCGGCGATGATCGATTACCTCAACAAGCATCGGCGCCAGCACATCCTCACGCTGGAAGACCCCATCGAATTTATCCACACGCCGAACACCGCGCTGATTAACCAGCGCCAGGTACACCGCGACACCCATAGCTTTTCCACCGCTCTGCGCTCGGCGTTGCGCGAAGACCCGGATGTGATTCTGGTGGGCGAGCTGCGTGACCTGGAAACCATCCGCCTGGCGCTCACGGCGGCCGAGACCGGGCACCTGGTCTTCGGGACCTTGCACACCACCTCGGCGGCGAAAACCGTGGACCGGCTGGTGGACGTGTTCCCGGCAGGCGAGAAAGCCATGGTGCGCTCAATGCTGTCGGAGTCGCTGCAAGCCGTGGTGTGTCAGGTACTGATCAAGAAGCTCGGCGGTGGGCGCGTGGCCGCCCATGAAATCATGCTGGGCACGCCGGCCATTCGTAACTTGATTCGCGAGGACAAGGTGGCGCAGATGGCCTCGGCCATTCAGACCGGCGGGGCGTTGGGGATGAAGACGTTGGATATGAGTTTGAGGGCGTTGGTCGGGGAGGGTGTGATCAGCCGGGAAGAGGCCCGAGAGAAGGCGAGGGTGCCCGCAGACATCTGAAGCCTTTGGATCAATAAACATCAAATGGGGAGCGAGCAAGCCCGCTCCCCCATGGTTTACTGCATTTCAGCCTGGTGTCAGCGCTGGACAACCCGCAGGTTGTTGTTCTGCTCTTTGGGCAGAACCCGCTTGGCAATCACGTAGTTCTTGTTCCAGAACGGCTTCTTCAGGGTGTCGATGCTCACCGATTTGCCACGACGCGGTGCGTGGATAAAGCGGTCGTTGCCCAGGTAGATGGCGACATGGTTCACCTGGCGGCTCTTCAATTTGAAGAACAACAGGTCACCCGGTTTCAAGTCCTTGCGGTCAACCTTCTGCCCGTGGCCCGCGGCCATGGCGTTGGAGGTGCGCGGCAAATCGACCGCTTTTACGTCGTTGAACGCGTATTTCACCAAGCCGCTGCAATCGAACCCTTTACTTGGGCTGCTGCCGCCCCAACGATAAGGAGTACCGAGCACGTTTACGGCGCGGCTGAGGACGTTGCTGCTTTGCTTGGTGTTGACGGCCATCAGGCCAGGTGTTGCCTTACCGTGGGCCTTGCTCAGTTGAGTCGGGCGGCTGACGGTGGGCTTTACCGATTTGGCAGTGGTTGGCGTGCTGTGAACTTTAGGGGTGAAACCGTTAACGTTCGGAAGTCGTTGCTCACGATTGGTGGCGTGGGCGGCCAATGGCATTAATAGGCAAATGGTTAGCCATGTCTTGAAAAATGGTCGCATTAGGCGTGGCTCTTATGGGTTTGCGCGCAACTTTATAACAGCTTTTGGTGTCGTTCTCAGGCCGTTTGTCGACTGAACCTTGACGTCAAAATCAGGAAAAACGCGACGATTCGCCGCAATTGTCCGACACAAGTCAGGTGGCATAAGGCTTTCAGGGGAGAGAAGATACCATTTGCCGTACGTCGGGTGCCTGTAAAAAAGTCACAAAGAAAGTGAAAAAATTTATCTATCGACGCAAAAGAGGTACGCGATGAACACCTATCAACAGGTTGGTCCGCAGCACGACACCCACAGCAAGGTGATTGGCTACCTTCTGTGGATTTTCGGTTTCACCGGGGCGCATCGCTTTTATTACGGTAAACCTGTTACCGGTACGATCTGGTTTTTCACCCTTGGCCTGCTGGGCATTGGCTGGCTGATCGACCTGTTCCTGATCCCTGCCATGGACCGTGAGGCCGAGCTGCGCTTCACCGCCGGGCCCGTTGAATACAACGTGGCCTGGATACTGTTGGCGTTCCTCGGGGTGTTCGGTGTGCACCGTATGTACATGGGCAAATGGATCAGCGGGCTTATCTACCTGCTGACCGGCGGCTTGTTCCTGCTGGGGGTGCTGTATGACTTCTGGACGCTGAATACGCAGGTTTCGATTCGCAATGCCGAGCGCAACGGCGGCCGCTGAACCTCCAGGCCTTATTGAGAGCCCAATGTGGGAGGGGGCAATCCCCTCCCACAGTTTTTTACCGTGCCCGCTTCAGGCCTGGTAGCTGATGTGCCCGTCGACCAAGGTGTAACGCACTGTCGCCGGCAATGCATGACCGATGAACGGGCAGTTTTCGCCCTTCGACAGCCAGTGTTCCCCGGCAATCGTGGAACTGGCCGGGTCGAACAGTACCAGGTCCGCCGCCGAACCCACCGCCAACTTGCCTGCCGGCAGGCGCAAGGCCTCTGCCGGGCCGGCGCTCAGGCGTGCCAGCAGTGTCGGCAAGTCCAGCAAGCCATCCTCCACCAGCGTCATCGCCAATGGCAGCAACAGTTCTACGCTGCTGATGCCCGGCTCCGTTGCGCCAAACGGTGCCAGCTTGGCATCTCGTTCGTGGGGTTGGTGGTGGCTGGAAATGGCCGAGACCACACCCGATTTCACCGCCGCACGCAGACCGTCACGATCGGCCAGGGTGCGCAGGGGCGGTTGCACGTGGTACAGGCTGGAGAAATCGATCAGCGCCTCATCCGTCAGGATCAACTGATACAGCGCCACATCCGCAGTCACCGGCAGGCCGCGGGCTTGTGCCTGGGCGATCAGGGCCACGCCCCTGGCGCTGGTCAACTGGCTGAAGTGCGCGCGTACGCCGCTTTGCTCCACCAGCAGCAGGTCGCGGGCCAGGGCCACGGTTTCGGCGGTTTCGGGAATGCCCGGCAGGCCGAGGAAGCTGGCCACGGCGCCTTCATGGGCCAGGCCACCTTCGGCCAGGTCGCGGTCCTGGGAGTGAAAGATCACGGTCAGATCGAAGGTGGCGGCGTATTCCAGGGCACGGCACAGGGTGCGGGTGCTGCGGAAACTCTCAAGGCCGTTGCCGAAGGCCACGCAACCGGCGTCGCGCAGGGCAATCAGCTCCGCCAGTTGTTCGCCTTCCAGGCCTTTGCTCAGGGCGCCGATAGGGAACACTTTGCAGTTGCCGGCTTCACGGGCGCGGTCGAGGATCAGCTCGGTGACTGCCGACGTGTCGAGAACCGGCTTGGTGTGCGGTGGGCAGCACAGGCTGGTCACACCACCGGCCGCAGCGGCGCGGGTTTCGCTGGCGATGCTGCCCTTGCGGCTGTAGCCCGGCTCGCGCAGGGCGACGTTCAGGTCCACCAGCCCAGGCGCGGCCACCAGGCCTGTGGCATCGATGGTCTGGCTGGGGCTGAAACCTGCCGGCGCAGCGCCAAGGGCGATGATCTTGCCGGCTTCCAGATGTAAATCGGTCACTTGATCCAGGCCGCTGGCCGGATCGATAACGCGAGCGCCAAGAATGCTGAGCTTCACTGGGCGTTCTCCTGCTCGAATTGACGTTGCGCGGTCTGCCCGCTCATGGCCATGGACAACACCGCCATGCGCACGGCGATCCCGTAGGTCACCTGGTTGAGAATCACCGATTGGTTGCCGTCGGCCACCGCCGACTCAATCTCCACCCCTCGGTTGATCGGGCCGGGGTGCATCACGATGGCATCCGGCTTGGCGCCGGCCAGGCGCGCGGTGGTCAGGCCGAACAGGCGGTAGAACTCGCCCTCGCTCGGCAGCAGGCCACCGGCCATGCGCTCGCGTTGCAGGCGCAGCATGATCACCACGTCCACGTCCTTGAGGCCTGCTGCCATGTCGGTATAGACCTTCACGCCGTACTGCTCGATACCAATCGGCAGCAGGGTCTTGGGGGCGATCACGCGGATGTCCGGGCAGCCCAGGGCTTTGAGGGCCAGCATGTTCGAGCGGGCTACACGTGAGTGCAGGATATCGCCGACGATGGCCACCGAGAGGTTTTCAAAGCTGCCCTTGTGCCGACGGATGGTGAGCATGTCGAGCATGCCCTGGGTCGGGTGGGCGTGGCGGCCGTCGCCGCCGTTGATGATCGCCACCTGCGGGCACACGTGCTCGGCGATGAAGTGCGCGGCGCCGGAGTCGCCGTGGCGCACCACGAACATGTCGGCGGCCATGGCTTCCAGGTTGCGCAGGGTGTCGAGCAGGGTTTCGCCCTTGCTCGCCGACGAGGTGGACACGTTCAGCGTGATCACATCGGCCGACAGCCGCTGGGCCGCCAGCTCGAAGGTGGTGCGGGTGCGGGTGGAGTTCTCGAAGAACACGTTGCAGATGGTTTTACCGCGCAGCAGCGGGACCTTTTTCACCGCCCGGCCTCCGACTTCGAGGAACGAGTCGGCGGTGTCGAGGATTTCGGTGAGCAGTTCGCGGGGCAAACCGTCAAGGGACAAGAAGTGTTGCAACTGGCCCTGAGCATTGAGCTGCAGCGGGCGCTTGGCATCTAGAGGCGTCATCGCGGGGACTCTGTACAAGGCGGTTTAAAGGGCAAGGTCTTGCAGTTCGAGTTCGAGCGGCGTGGGACCGGACAATTTTACCCGTTGGTGGGCGGCAAGCGACAGCGTGGCGCCGACCACATCCGGGCTGATCGGCAGTTCGCCGGCATCCAGGTCCAGCAGGCAGACCAGCGTGATACTGGCTGGGCGGCCATAGTCGAACAGCTCATTCATGGCGGCACGAATGGTGCGGCCGCTCATCAGCACGTCGTCGATCAGCACCAGGTGCTGGCCTTCGACCTCGAACGGCAGTGCCGAGGGTTGCACTTGCGGGTGCAGGCCGTTCTGGCTGAAGTCGTCGCGGTAGAAGGACACGTCGAGGGTGCCCAGGGGCGAGTCGCTGCCCAGTTCTTTCAGCAACGCCTGGGCCACCCATACACCACCAGTGCGAATGCCGATAAAACGCGGTTCGCTGATGGCGCGGTGTTCCAGATGCGCCTTGAGGCGTATGGCCATCTGGCTGATCAGTTCGGCGGGATTGGGCAGGCTCATGGTGGCTCCTTCAAGGCCTTGCTGTAGGCAAGTTCCGGGCTCAAACGTAAGAAGACGCGGCAAGCCGCGTCAGTCAGGATTCAAATAAAGCGGTGTTTTCATCCAGCCAGCCCTGCAATAGCAAGGCGGCGGCGATGGCGTCCACGGGGTTGTCGCGGTAACTGCCCTTCTGTCCGCCACGGTCGCGGCGTTCACCCTTGGCTTCAAAGGTGGTCAGGCGCTCATCGTGGGTATAGAAGGGGATGTTGTAGCGGCCGTTGAGACGGCGGGCGAATTTTTCGGCGCGCAGGCACATGTCGCTGGGGGTGCCGTCCATGTTCAGGGGCAGGCCGACCACCACCGCGTCGGGCTTCCACTCTTTGATCAGGGCTTCGACCTGATCCCAGTCCGGTATGCCGTTCTGGGCTTTCAAGGTGCACAGCTCACGGGCCTGGCCGGTGATGACCTGGCCGACCGCAACGCCGATCTGTTTGGTGCCGTAGTCAAAACCCAGGATCAGACGCAAGGCCATCAGGCGTGCCCCGCCTGGCTCGTCAGCAGGCTGAGGTTGACCCGCAGCTTGGCCGCGGCGGCTTCCAGGCGCAGTTCGCTGGCGGTGTTGAACAGGATATCGGCGTCAAACGGGCACGTCAGCCAGGCGTTGCTGGCCAGTTCCGCTTCCAATTGCCCGGCTTCCCAACCGGCATAACCCAGGGTGATCACGCTGTGCTCAGGGCCCACGCCGTCGGCGATGGCGAACAGCACGTCCTGAGAGGTGGACAGTGACACGCCGTCCAGATCCACCGTGGCCTGGAACGTCGGCCCGGTCGGGTGCAGGACAAAGCCGCGATCGGTCTGTACCGGCCCGCCGATGTAGATCGGCACGTGCTGGCACCGCGCGGGCGGGTCGATCTCGGGGCGCAGTTGCTCGAGGATATCGGCCAGGCTCAACTCTTGCGGACGATTCACCACCAACCCCATGGCACCATTGGCCGTGTGCTCGACGATGTAGGTCAAGGTCTGCGCAAAGTTCGGGTCGGCCATATGGGGCATGGCGATCAGGAATTGGTGCTTGAGGTAGGTCGGGCTGACATTTTTCATGTCCGCTAGTGTGGCGTTGGAGGGGCGAACTGACAAGCTGGAGTTGTCGTGAGCACGCCCGCTGCGCCCAAAAGGGAGTGGTCAGTTGCTGGACAACCGATCGCCCTTGGCGAACTTCCAGGTGCGGATGATTTCCAGGCGGTCCACGTCATTCAAGTCGCCGCTGAACGGGGCGAAAGGCGCGGCCAGACGCACGATGCGCTGGGCGGCCTGGTCCAGCAGGGGTTGGCCTGATGACTCCAGCACCTGCACTTCATATAACGAACCGTCGCGATTGATCGACACCAGCAAGCGCAAATTGCCATAGATCTGCTGGCGACGGGCCTCTTCAGGGTAGTTGAGGTTGCCGATGCGCTCGACCTTCTTGCGCCACTCATCTTTATACCAGGCGCCTTTGTCGCGCATGGTCGAGGCGGCGTTCAAGCGGTAGATGCGCGGGCGTTTGGCGTACAGCTGTTGTTCCTGGGCCAGTTCGGCTTCCAGGCTGGAAATTTCGTCGGACAGTGTCGAGCTGTCGAAGGTCGGCGCCGGCTTCACCGGTTCAGGCGTCGGCTCGGTCTTGGTCTTTTCGCGCTGGGCCGGGGCTTTCTGCGGCTTGGGCGCGACAGTGGTCACCGCTGGTTTGGGCGTGGTTTGCTTGACCTCTGGCTTGGGGGCCGGAGGTGGCGTGACCTTATTGACCTTGTTGTCCTGGAACGGCGCCACTTCAGTGGTTTTGGGGATGGCCTTCTTGTCGAGGGTGCCGCTGCCTTGCTGATTGTCCTGGGCCAGAAAATCCGCCTTCTCGGGCTTCTTTTCACTTTTGAACGTGGCGAGGGTGATTTCCAGGGTTCTGGTGATCTGCTTGGGCTCGACCATGGTGAACCCCACGCCGAGGAGCAACGCCAGGTGAAGCAGTGCGGCGAGGAACAAGGTAAATCCGAGCCGATCAGCCGGGCGCACGCCGCGATGGGAGAGTTCGGGGGGCAGATCGGACGGCAGAGGCATAAAAACCAACATCGCTGGTATCGGGGTTCGGCATGATAGCGCAATGTTGGTTTTTAGCTTCAAGCGACAAGTTACAAGCTGCAAGCCTGAGCGCTATTCGCCTTGAACTTTCAACGGCGGCTTGAGGCGTGCAGCTTCGCTTCTATCGCAGCCATCAGCATTTCGCCGATGTTCGTGCCAAAGGCATTGTCGATCTCGCGGATACAGGTCGGGCTGGTGACGTTGATTTCGGTGAGGTTCTCACCGATCACGTCCAGCCCGACAAACAGCAAGCCCTTTTCACGCAGCGTTGGACCGACTTGGGAGGCGATCCAACGGTCCTTGTCCGACAACGGTCGCGCCTCGCCACGGCCGCCGGCCGCCAGGTTGCCACGGGTCTCGCCGGCCGCCGGGATGCGTGCCAGGCAGTAATCCACCGGCTCGCCGTCGATCATCAGGATGCGCTTGTCGCCGTCCTTGATCGCCGGCAGGTAGGCCTGGCCCATGATCTGCTGGGTGCCCAGGGCTGTCAGGGTTTCGAGGATGACCGACAGGTTCGGGTCGCCTGCGCGATGACGGAAGATCGAGGTGCCGCCCATGCCGTCCAGCGGCTTTAGGATCACATCGCCATGCTTGGCGGCAAACTCACGCAGCACATCGGCGCGGCGGCTGACCACGGTCGGTGGGGTGCATTGTGGGAACAGGGTGGCGAACAGCTTTTCGTTGCAGTCGCGCAGGCTCTGCGGCTTGTTGACGATCAACACGCCCGCGCGCTCGGCTTGTTCCAGCAGGTAAGTGGAATAGACGAATTCCATGTCGAACGGCGGGTCCTTGCGCATCAGGATCACATCCAGATCGCTTAGAGGGCTGTCGATCTCATCCTGCAGTTCGAACCACTTCTCGGGGTTGGCGAACACCTGCAGCGGGCGCATGCGTGCGCGGGCTTCGCCGTCACCCTGGTAAAGGTCGCGTTGTTCCATATAGAACAGGGTCCAACCGCGGGCCTGGGCAGCCAGGAGCATGGCCAGCGAGCTGTCCTTTTTATAGGAAATGCTGGCGATAGGGTCCATGACAATGCCGACGCGAACGCTCATGGGGGATTTCCTCTAGCAAATTAGGGCGCATAAAAGTGGCGTCAGAGTGGCGCTGCGGCTGTTGTGGGTCAAGGAAAAACCACCGGGCGGGTGCCTCGATAGATTGCTCTCCGAGACTGTGCTAAAAAGACTGCCACGGCGCAGCGGCCCCTGAGTTCCAAGGCCTGCGGCGCTCATCCTGTGAGACATCAGGCAGTACGCACCAAAAACCGATTCGCTGTGGCGATGGTAGAGCAGATATGGAACAGCATTCCAACGCCTTGAGAGTGATGGTGATCGATGACTCGAAAACGATCCGCCGCACCGCCGAGACATTGTTGAAGAACGTGGGATGCGACGTCATCACGGCCATCGACGGTTTCGATGCCCTGGCCCGGATTGTTGATCATCACCCGCACATTATCTTTGTCGACATCATGATGCCGCGCCTGGATGGTTATCAGACCTGCGCCCTGGTGAAGAACAACCCGGCGTTCAAGTCGATCCCGGTGATCATGCTGTCCTCCAAGGACGGCCTGTTCGACAAGGCCAAGGGGCGCATCGTGGGTGTCGATCAGTTTTTGACCAAGCCTTTCAGCAAGGAAGAACTGCTGGGTGCGATCAAGGCCTACGTGCCGGGATTCGCCGCAGTAGAACAAGCACACTGACGCCGCCCCACAAGGGCCGGCGCCGACCAATGTAGCGGGGAAAACCATGGCACGTGTTCTGATCGTCGACGATTCGCCGACTGAAATGTACAAATTGACCGGCATGCTGGAAAAGCACGGCCACCAGGTCCTCAAGGCTGCCAATGGTGGCGACGGCGTAGCGCTCGCACGCCAGGAAAAGCCTGACGCGGTATTGATGGACATCGTTATGCCCGGTCTCAACGGCTTTCAGGCCACGCGCCAACTGACCAAAGACAAGGAAACCGAGCACATTCCGGTGATCATCATCACGACGAAGGATCAGGAAACCGACAAGGTCTGGGGTACACGCCAGGGCGCCAAGGATTACCTGACCAAGCCGGTGGATGAAGAAACCCTGATCGCCACCTTGAACAAGGTGCTGGCCGGCTGACGGCACGCCATCATGACCGAGTCGCAAACTGCCTTCGAGCTGTTGCTGGATATCGACCGCCGCTGCCGCCTGCTGGCCGCCGACCTGCCGTCCCAGGAAACTCGACTGCACCGCTGGAGCGGCATCGGCTTTCGCCTGGGCGACGGCTGGTACGTGGCGCCAATGGGCGAAGTTGCCGAGGTGTTGCATGAGCCGCGTTGCACTTTAATGCCCGGGGTCAAGACCTGGGTCAAGGGTGTTGCTAACCTGCGCGGGCGTTTGCTGCCGGTGATGGACCTGGGAGGTTTCCTGGGGCTGGCGCTGTCCAGGGCACGCAAGCAACGGCGGGTGCTGGTGGTGGAATACAACGATCTGTTTGTCGGGCTGCTGGTGGATGAGGTGGTGGGAATGCAGCATTTCGCACAAGACGCCTTGTTGGCCAACCCCGACTCCAGTGCGCCGTTTATCAGCGGCCAGTTCGACGGCGACCCGCTGTGGCAGGTTTTCAGCCCCTTCGCTCTGGCGCAGGCCCCAGGCTTCATGGATGTCGCCGCATGACCACCGCTACCACGCCCAAACCTCAGACCGGCTCGCGCAGCCGCTCGCAGATCATCGTGCTGTTTATCGCGTTGATCGTGTTCATCATGCTGTTGTTCGCCAACTTCGCGTACCTCAACACCCAGTCCACCTATGACAAACAGTACATCGGCCACGCCGGTGAACTGCGCGTGCTCTCGCAACGCATCGCCAAGAACGCCACGGAAGCTGCCGCGGGCAAGGCGGCGGCGTTCAAGCTGTTGGGCGAGGCGCGCAACGACTTCGCCCAGCGTTGGGGCTACCTGAAAAAAGGCGACCCGGACACCGGCCTGCCAGCCGCTCCCAGTGCGGTACGCGCCGAAATGCGCGCGGTGCAGACCGATTGGGAAGCCCTGCTGAAAAACACCGACGCGATCCTCGCCAGCGAGCAGACCGTGCTGTCCCTGCACCAAGTGGCCGCCACCCTGGCCGAAACCGTGCCGCAATTGCAGATGGAGTCGGAAAAAGTCGTCGACATCCTGTTGCAGCGTGGCGCCCCGGCCAGCCAGGTGGCGGTGGCCCAACGCCAGTCGCTGCTGGCCGAACGCATCCTGGGCGCGGTCAACACTGTGCTGGCGGGGGATGAAACCGCCGTGCAGGCCGCCGATGCCTTTGGCCGCGATGCCGCGCGCTTCGGCCAGGTGCTCAATGGCATGCTCAACGGCAACCCGAGCCTGCGCATCACCCAGGTCGAAGACCACGACGCCCGCGCACGGCTGACGGAAATCGCCGAGCTGTTCGAGTTTGTCTCCGGCTCCGTGGATGAAATCCTCGAAACCTCGCCGCAGCTGTTTCAGGTCCGCGCCTCGGCGAGCAATATTTTCAATCTGTCGCAAACCCTGCTCGATGAAGCCTCGCACCTGGCCAGCGGTTTCGAAAACCTCGCCAGCGGGCGCAGTTTCGACACCATCGGCGGCTATGTGCTGGGCCTGCTGGCATTGGCCTCGATTATCCTGATTGGCCTGGTGATGGTGCGCGAGACCAACCGCCAACTGCACGAGACCGCCGAGAAGAATGAGCGCAACCAGAACGCGATCATGCGCCTGCTCGATGAAATCGAAGACCTGGCCGACGGCGACCTCACCGTGACTGCCTCGGTGACCGAAGACTTCACCGGCACCATCGCCGACTCCATCAACTATTCCGTGGACCAACTGCGGGACCTGGTGGCCACCATCAACCTCACCGCGGGGCAAGTGGCGGGTGCGGTCCAAGAGACCCAGGCGACCGCCATGCACCTGGCCCAGGCTTCGGAGCACCAGGCCCAGCAGATCGCCGAAGCGTCCACGGCGATCAACCAGATGGCCCAGTCCATCGACCAGGTGTCGGCCAATGCCGCCGAGTCCTCGGCGGTGGCGGAGCGCTCGGTGGAAATCGCCAACAAGGGCAACGAGGTGGTGCACAACACCATCCATGGCATGGACAACATTCGCGAACAGATCCAGGACACCGCCAAGCGCATCAAACGCCTGGGCGAGTCGTCCCAGGAGATCGGCGATATCGTCAGCCTGATCGACGACATCGCCGAGCAGACCAACATCCTCGCCCTGAACGCCGCGATCCAGGCGAGCATGGCCGGGGACGCCGGGCGCGGTTTTGCGGTGGTGGCCGATGAAGTCCAACGGCTGGCCGAGCGCTCGTCGGCGGCTACCCGGCAGATCGAGACCCTGGTCCGTGCGATCCAGGCCGACACCAATGAGGCCGTGATTTCCATGGAGCAAACCACCACCGAAGTGGTACGCGGCGCGCGGCTGGCCCAGGATGCCGGTGTGGCGCTGGAAGAGATCGAAGGCGTGTCGAAAACCCTGGCGGCGCTGATCCAGAGCATCTCCAACGCGGCGCAGCAGCAGACCTCGTCGGCCGGGCAGATCTCGCTGACCATGAACGTGATCCAGCAGATCACCACCCAGACCTCGTCGGGTTCCACCGCGACCGCCGAGAGCATTGGTAACCTGGCGAAAATGGCCAGTCAGTTGCGCAGGTCGGTGTCGGGTTTCACCTTGCCGGCGGCCAAACAGGCTGAGGATTGAAACGCGCTCCCACCGCAGATATTCGTTGGCTTGAGATCCTGGCAATACACGCAACTCAAAAATTCTCACCGGAGTGAATATGGTTGATCGGCACGACTACGTGGCCCTCGAATGGGTCAAGGGCGACATTGCCGAAACCCTGAAACAGGCCCGATCGGCGCTGGATGCGTTTGTCGAAACCCATGACGACGACGTCATCGACCAATGCCTGGCCGGTATCCACCAGGTGCACGGCGCCTTGCAAATGGTCGAGTTCTACGGCGCGGCGCTGTTGGCCGAGGAGATCGAAGCACTGGCCCTGGCGCTCAAGGCCAGACAGGTCAGCCAGCGCGACGAGAGCATCCGCCTGCTGCAACAGGCTCTTGGCCAACTGCCGCTGTACCTCGACCGCATACACAGCGCCCGCCGCGATTTGCCCTTGGTGGTGCTGCCGCTGCTCAACGACTTGCGCAGTGCTCGCGGTGAAAGCCTGCTCTCGGAAACCAGCCTGTTCAGCCCGCAACTGCTGTCGATTGCACCGCTGCCCGACGAAGCCCTGGCCCACCGCGCGGTACCGGACCTTCATGAGCAACTGCGCCAATGGCACCAGCTGTTGCAACAAGCCCTCGCCGGGCTGCTGCGCGAAGACCACGGCCCGAGCAACCTGGAAGACATGGCGCGGGTGTTCGCGCGCCTTGAGGCTCTGTGCCAGGGCGCGCCGCTGTTGCCGTTGTGGCAAGTCGCTTCGGCGCTGGTCGAAGGCATGCTCACGGGTGTCGTCGCCAACAGCCCGGCACTGCGCAGTTTGCTCAAGGCCAGTGACAAGCAACTTAAACGTCTGCTGGCCCAGGGCATCGGTGGTATCAACCAGCCGGCGCCGGACGACCTGCTCAAAAGCCTGCTGTTCTACGTGGCCAAAGTCACCCGGCCGACACCGCGCATGCAAAGCCTTAAAGAGCGCTACGGCCTGGACGAGGCGTTGCCTGACAGCGCCGTGGTTGACGCCGAGCGCGCGCGCCTGGCCGGACCGGACCGCAATGCCATGGGTTCGGTACTGGGTGCGTTGTGCGAGGAACTGGTACGGGTCAAGGAACGCCTCGACCTGTTCGTGCGCAGCGACCGACAGCACACCGGCGATCTCGATGCGCTACTGGCACCGTTACGGCAGATCGCCGATACCTTGGCGGTGCTGGGGTTTGGCCAGCCGCGCAAAGTGATCATCGACCAGTTGGCTGTGGTGCTGAGCCTGGCCCAGGGGCATCGCGAGCCCAATGACGCGGTGCTGATGGATGTGGCCGGCGCACTGCTCTATGTGGAAGCCACACTGGCCGGAATGGCCGGTACCGTCGAATCGCAAAGCCGCGAAGAAAGCCGTCTGCCGACCACCGACCTGAGCCAGATTCACCAGTTGGTGATCCGCGAGTCCTGCCAATGCCTGCGCCAGGCCAAAGAGCTGGTGATCGATTGTATTGAAGCCGATTGGGACCGCCAGCGCCTGGAGTCCCTGCCCGAACTGCTGAGTCAGGTACGCGGCGCGCTGGCGATGATTCCGCTGCCCCGTGCAGCGAGCCTGATGCGCGGCTGCACCGATTACGTCGATGAACAATTGATGATCAACGACGGCGTGCCGTCCGAGACGCAGTTGGCGCATTTCGCTGACGTGATCAGCAGCCTGGAGTACTACCTCGAACGCATGCTCCAGGACCCCGACGCTGCCGGTGAGCAGGTGCTGGAACTGGCCACCCAAAGCCTCGCGGCGCTGGGCTATCTGCCGGCGGAGAAACCCTGGCGCCAGGCACTGGTGGCGCCCGATGGCGCGCTGTCGGGCGAAAGCACGCCCAGCCAGTCCCAGTTCGACGCGTTGGCCAACCCAACGTCGCGTCTCAACCCGCCGGCCCAGCAACGTCCCGGCAGCCTGTTGCCGCCGCCGGTCGATGAAGAACCCATCGACGACGAACTGCGCGAAGTCTTCCTCGAAGAAACCGACGAAGTCCTTGAGGTACTGCACAGCCACCTGCCCAACAGCGCGGACAAAACCGCCCAGGCCGAAATGCGCCGCGCCTTCCATACCTTGAAAGGCAGCGGCCGCATGGTGCGTGCCCTGGTACTGGCGGAGCTGGCCTGGGCCGTGGAAAACCTGCTCAACCGCGTGCTCGAGGGCAGCATCGCCCTCGGCCCGCAGGTGCAACAAGTACTGGATGACGCGGTGGCCGTGCTGCCGGAGTTGATCGCTGACTTTGCCACGCACGACCAACACCAGCGCGATGAAGTCGACGCACTGGCCGCTCGTGCTCACGCGTTGGCCAGCGGCGCCGCCGTGTCGACCGCCGAGCTCCACGACCCGATGCTGCTGGAGATCTTCCGCAACGAAGCCCAGAGCCACTTGGACAGCCTCAACCACTTCCTGCAACAGGCCGCCGAACATGTGCCGCTGCAGGTCAGCGATGAACTGCAGCGCGCGCTGCATACGCTCAAGGGCAGCGCCTACATGGCCGGCGTGCTGCCGATCGCCGAGTTGGTCCGCCCGCTCGATCACCTGACCCGCGAATACAAGGCGCACCGCCTGCCGCTGGACCTGGACGAAGTGGAATTGCTACTGGAAGCAGAGGCGCTGTTCCAGCGTGGGTTGCACCAGCTGGACCGAGACCCGCTGGTGCCAATCAAAGGCGCGGACGACTTGATCCAGCGTACCCAAACCTTGCTCGAACATCAGTTGGCCGCACTGCTCGAGGCGCCAAATACAGGCCTGCGCATCAAGCGCGACCCGCAACTGATCACCAACTTCCTGGCCCAGGGCATGGACATCCTGCTCGACGCCGAAAGCCTGCTGCGCCGTTGGCAGCAACACCCCGGCGAGCGCCAGGAACTCACCGCGCTGCTGGATGAATTGACCACCTTGGGGGAGGGCGCACACGTCGCCGACCTGCACCCCATAGACGAATTGTGCGAAGCCTTGCTTGACCTGTACGGCGCGGTGGAAGAGAGCAGCCTGGCGGTCAGCGAGGGTTTTTTCCATGAGGCCGAACAGGCCCATGAAGCGCTGATCAACATGCTCGACCAACTGGCCGCCGGCCAGGAAATCAGCCCGGCACCGGCACGTGTGCACGCCCTGCGCGATTTGCTGGACGGGGCCCTGGACCCATCGGCCACCGGGCTGATCAAAAGCGACGGCGGCCGCGCCCCAAGCATCGCCGAGCTGGGGGCCGCAACGGCGCAGCTCAACCATGAAACGACGATGGACGATGAGATCGTCGAGATCTTCCTCGAGGAAGCCGTGGACATCCTCGACAGCGCCGGGCAGTCGCTCAAACGCTGGTTGCTGGAGCCGGACAGCGTCGCGCCGTTGTCCTCGTTGCAGCGCGACTTGCACACCCTCAAGGGGGGCGCGCGTATGGCCGAAATCGGCGCGGTGGGTGATCTGGCTCACGAGTTGGAATGCCTCTACGAAGGCCTGGTGGACCGTCGCTACAGTTACAGCGCCCAGCTGTCGCAGGTGCTGATGGCCGGTCATGAACACCTGGCCCTGCAGTTGGAAGAACTGCAACAGCAGCAGCCTCTGAGCGACAGCGCCGAGTGGGTCGCCAAACTGCGCGCGATACGCCAGAGCAGCACGCCGGCGGTGCAGGCCCCCGCCCCGCAAGCATCCGGCACTGACCCCGAGTTGCTGGACATTTTTCTCGAAGAAGCCGCCGATATCCTCGACAGTTCAGGCAGTGCATTGCTGCGCTGGCAGGCCGAGCCGAACAATCGCCAGGAAGTCGAAACCCTGCTGCGCGACCTGCACACCCTCAAGGGGGGGGCGCGCATGGTCGAGATCGGGCCGATTGGCGACTTGGCCCATGAACTGGAGTTTCTCTACGAAGGGCTGTCTGCCGGGTCGCTCGCGCCATCGCCGGAACTGTTTGCGTTGTTGCAAGGCTGTCATGACCGTCTGGCCCAGATGATCGACGCCGTGGCGGACGGGTTGCCGGTGGGCTCGGTGGACAAGCTTATCGAACGCATTAGAAGTCTGGTTCACCCCAGCGATGAGCCTGTGGTGCCGGTGGCGTTGCCGCCGGGCAAGGCCGAAACGGCGGTGGACCCCGCCGCGGATATGGTGAAAATCTCTGCCGAGCTGTTGGACGACCTGGTCAACCTGGCCGGTGAAACTTCGATCTTTCGCGGGCGCATCGAACAGCAAGTCAACGACGCGCGCATTGCCCTGCACGAGGTGGAAACCACCATCGAGCGCATGCGCGACCAACTGCGCCGCCTGGATACCGAAACCCAGGGGCGCATCCTCAGCCGTCAGCAGGCTGAGGCTGAGCGCCTGGGCTACGAAGAATTCGACCCGCTGGAAATGGACCGCCATTCCCAACTGCAGCAACTGTCGCGCGCGTTGTCCGAATCGGCCTCCGACCTGATGGACCTCAAGGACACCCTGGACCGTCGCAACGAAGATGCGTACGACCTGTTGCAGCAACAGGCGCGCATCAACACCGAGTTGCAGGAAGGCCTGATGCGTACGCGCATGGTGCCGTTCGAACGCATGCTGCCGCGTCTCAAGCGTATCGTGCGCCAGGTGGCGAGCGAATTGGGCAAGGACGTGGAGTTCGTCGTCGGCAACGCCGAAGGCGAGATGGACCGCAACGTGCTCGAACGCATGGCGGCGCCGCTGGAACACATGCTGCGCAACGCCGTCGACCACGGCCTGGAATCGCGCGAGGTGCGGTTGGCGGCCGGTAAACCGGAGAAGGGGCGCGTCACGCTGGACCTGACCCACGAAGGCGGCGATATCGTGTTCGACCTGCGCGACGACGGTGCCGGCGTGCCGCTGGAAGCGGTGCGGCGCAAGGCGATCAAGCGCGGCCTGCTGGCGCCCCATCAAGAGATGAGCAACCGCGATGTATTGCAGTTCATCCTGCAACCGGGTTTTTCCACCGCCGAAAAGATCACGCAGATTTCCGGGCGTGGCGTGGGCATGGATGTGGTGCATGAAGAAGTGCGCCAACTCGGTGGTTCGATGGTGATCGACTCGACAGCGGGCGCGGGCGTGCACTTTCGCATTCGCCTGCCGTTTACCGTGTCGGTCAATCGTGCGCTGATGGTGCAGTGCGCCGACGATCAATACGCAATCCCGCTCAACACCATCGAAGGCCTGGTGCGGGTGCTGCCCCATGAATTGGCAGGCCACTATCAGCAGGACCCGCCGTGCTACGAATACGCCGGCCAGCGTTATGAATTGTTCTACCTGGGCGACCTGCTGCACACCGTCGCCCGCCCCAAACTGCTCGGCCAATACCAACCTGTGCCGGTGTTGCTGGTGCAATGCAATGAGCGGCATGTGGCGGTACATGTAGACGCCATGGCCGGCACGCGCGAGATCGTGGTCAAGGGCCTGGGGCCGCAGTTTTCCGGGGTGCAGGGGCTGTCCGGGGCGACCATTCTGGGCGACGGCCGCGTGGTGCTGATCATCGACTTGCTTGCGCATATTCGCGCGCGATCACCGGCCTTGCCGGCGCAGGCGGTGGATGCGCCGCTGATCCTCAACGACCCGCTGAAAAAACGCCCGCTGCTGGTGCTGGTGGTGGACGACTCGGTCACCGTGCGCAAAGTCACCAGCCGCCTGCTGGAGCGCAACGGCATGAACGTGCTCACCGCCAAGGATGGTATCGACGCCCTGGCCGTGCTCGAAGAGCACAACCCGGACCTGATGCTGCTCGACATCGAGATGCCGCGCATGGACGGTTTCGAGGTCGCCACGCAAGTGCGCAACGACCCGCGCCTGATGCGCCTGCCGATCATCATGATCACTTCGCGCACCGGCCAGAAACACCGCGACCGCGCCATGGCCATCGGTGTTAACGACTACCTTGGCAAGCCGTACCAGGAATCGGTGCTGCTGGAGAGCATCGCTTATTGGAGCAAGTCCCATGCTTGATCACCGCACCAGCCAACTCACCGGTCTGCTGCTGCCCCTGGCTGACCGTCACCTGGTGCTGCCCAACGTCGCCGTGGCCGAACTCATCGACTTCCAGCGCGGCGAACCGGCCAGCGACGCACCGCCCTGGTATCTGCGGCAAGTCACCTGGCGCGACCGGCAGATACCCTTGATCAGCTTTGAAGCGGCCTGCGGCGAAGCCAGCTTGACCGGCGAACGCTCACGCATCGTAGTGTTGAACGCCTTGGGCGGGCGGCCGACGTTGAAGTTCATTGCGCTGGTGATCCAGGGGATTCCGCGCTCGTACAAGCTGGATAGCGAATTGAGCTACGTCGACGTGCCGCTGTGCCCGCTGGAACTGGCGGCGGTGCAAGTGGGCGAACATGTGGCAAGGGTGCCGGATTTAATGGGGCTGGAGGCGCTGCTGGTGGAGTCCGGGCTGGCCTGAGCACGTGTCGAGTTATTAATGCTGCACTTAACTCTTGATTATCGTTTTCGGTTAGAGCTGCTCATTTTTTATCAAATTAGGGTGAGCAGTAACATTTTTATCAGAGCGATATTATTGTTTTCGCTTACTATCCCCTCGTTGTTATCATTTTTAAACGCTCGTCGGGGGATTCAATAATGCAGGTAGGCTTCAAGGCACTCGCCGACCAATACAGCATTGCGCTTGCTCAACCCCTACGCGTCGAATCGGTAATCGGTACGACCCGCATGAGCCGTGAGAGCGATGGACATGTGGAGCGCAAGTATCCCGCCAGCTACCAGCCATCGGACGACTTCGCGGGGCATTTTGAGTTTGGGCTCAAGTACGAAGAGATTCACCTCGAGTTTTTTGCCCGTCTGTTTGCCACGGTTGGCCCGACACCAATCGAAGACTGGTGCCGGCGAGCGCCCTTTGGTCAATATGCTCGCCGTGCTGGATTTCTCTATGAGTGGCTGACGGGGCAGCACCTTGACGTACCGGATGTCACCAATGGCGGTTATATCAATGCCATATCAGCCCAGCATTACCTGACGCGAGTTGAGCTTCTACGGATACGGCGCTGGCGCATCAACAATAATTTTCCCGGTACGCCAGCGTTCTGCCCCTTGGTGCGCCGTACCGAATCTGTTCAAGAAGCGCTGCAATTTGACGTGGGCGGGGCCCTTCGCGAGCTGAATCAAACCTTTGGCGCTGACATCCTGATGCGCACGGCCAGTTGGCTGACGCTCAAGGAGTCGCGGGCCAGCTTTCTGATCGAGCAAGAGTCAGACAAAGCCGACAGGATCCAGCGGTTCGCCCACGTGATCGCCAAGTACTGCGGTCGTATCGAGAGCCCGTTGAGCAACGACAGCCTGCACACATTGCAAGCCGGTATTTTGGGGCACGATGCGTTCGGGTTGGGTTTGCGACGCTCACCGGTCTTTGTGGGGCAAGCGACGATGCGCGAGGACATCGTGCACTACATCGCGCCTGCCTTCGATGGACTGCCGCACTTGCTCGGTGGCCTCGAAGCATTCGAACTGGCCACGCGCGGCGCCGAGCCGTTGGCTCGGGCGGCGGCAATCGCTTTTGCCTTTGTGTATATCCATCCGATGCGCGATGGCAATGGTCGGATTCATCGCTTCTTGATCAACGATATGTTGATCCGTGATAAAGCGGTGCCGGAGGGCGTGATCCTGCCTGTATCGGCCACTATCACCAGTTCGATTGATTTTCGGGCGCGTTATGACCGTACGTTAGAAGTGTTTTCGCGGCCATTCATGCAACGCTATGCAGCTTCCTATCGTTTTGGAAAAGCTGCCGTCTACGAAGACGGCACCTCAAGCAACCTGATCTTCGATGACTACGCCGACGCGCACTTTGCATGGCGCTATCCGGATCTGACCGAGCACGTGCTGTACACGGCGCAGGTCGTGGCGCATACCGTCCGCACCGAGATGGCCGATGAAGCGCGAGTGCTCATCATCTTCCAGCTTGCCCAGGAGCGGCTCAAGGACGTGCTGGAAATGCCGGATCCGGACGTGAACCGCATCATTCGCTCGCTCAAGGAAAATGGCTGGCAGGTATCCGGGAAACTGAAGAAAGCCTATCCGCAGTTGGACGATTCAGGCCGCGCAGAGCGTGTTGTGGAAGCCGTGCGATCGGCGTTTGAGGAGCGCGAAGTGGGGAGTGGCGAAGAGTGATCGGGGCAGTTTTGGGCCGTGCATGAACTTCTCGTGGACTACCCGTGGAACTACAAGAAGCGAGGACGTCAGTACTAGGCTTTTGGTAATTTCAATTACGGTGCTACAGGTACGGTACTGGGGATTCCCGAGCATGTTCTGTTACGGGCGGCAGGCGTCGCTCAAACATTCGCAAAAACCACCACGCCTGAGTTTGGATCATGGTGGGGCGGTGACCCTTTTGGCGACGATCCTCGCGATCAATATTGGATAAGCAGGGGCGTTGAGTATGCAATTTCTCAGGGCTACTAAGGGCCTCTTACCTGTCCTGCGTAACTGCCTTCTGGTGGCCTGCCTGATATACATCGGGGCCAATTGGATCATGTCATCCGGTACGCCCGACTTGGACGAAGTGGTTCTGAAACACGCCTTGGGCAACGGCAGCTCAATTTATGGCGCGCGTGACGGGCAAGGCGGCGCGACAGTGGGCTTTTCCTACAGGTACTACGTTCATAAGGACTTGGGCAGTGATCAAGAGATACTGACGGCACTGGGCTCGGCACATCCATTTCTAAAAACCAAGGAGCCTGATGTTCAAGTGACCCAGGCGGATGGAACCATCCGGCTCATTGTCCGTGGGGAAGTTTATGAGTACCGCAGCTACCCGCTTGAAGGTTTGGGGGCTGTGAGCATAGACATGAGGTTATAGACCTGCGCCTGCTGGCTTCGGATTTTTCCCGCAAGATTTTGGGCTGTGCGTGAACTTGTCGTGGGTGCTCAGCGCGCCTAGTCTTCGCCCCGTCATCGCAAAAAACGGTGACACGGACGTGCAAGTCCGACGAAACTGTTTAGGCGTAAAAACGCCCTGCCAACCAACGGGCGTTTTTTGTGCTCGCTGCTTTATGGCGGCTGCGCGCAGGAGGTTTTCGGACCTGCTGGGTGTCCTAAACAGGCCCGGTCTTGCACACCTGCGCACGGTCGCCACCCTCATTCGCGTGCAAGCGAACGGTGGCGCTCCTTACTACTGTTTAGGAGTTTCAACATGATCAAACCTACCCCCAATCCACCCCTCTTCACCGTAACCCCCCACCAAGACACCGAAACCCTGCTGGTCAACGCCAGCGAAACCCTGTCCTCCCTGAACGCACTCACTTGCAACCTGGCCTTCGACCTGGACACTTCCCAGCGCGCCATCATGCTCGGGATCCAGCAAATGGCCGAGTTGGGGCAGTTGCTCGTGGATCAGGCACTGGAAAACATTTCCCCCTCGCCAGCGGCTTAGAACTTGATCGTTCCCAAAAAGGGGCTGATCAGTCCCTTTGTGGGGCTGTAATCTCACAGGCACCACATTTAGATCATCTTTCGGCTCGGGTCAGCGTTTGTTGATACTCCATTACTCCAACCGTAATAATCCACCGCCCAGCTTGATTGATGGCCCCCCGATTCACTCCTAAGGTAAGCCCCACGACAGCAAACCCGTGGAGCGACCATGACAACAACAATAACCCCCGACTCGCGCTGGACGCGGCGGCGCGACGAGAAGCAGCGGCGGCTCGGGCTGGTCAAAACGTACGCAGACGGCGCGGTGTTGCCTGGCGACCGGATCGTCGAAGCGCTCGAGGCGCTGATCCTCCCCGGCGACCGGGTGGTGCTGGAAGGTAACAACCAGAAGCAAGCCGATTTCCTCTCGCGCTCCCTGGCCAAGGCCGACCCCGCCAAACTCCACGATTTGCATATGATCATGCCCAGTGTCGGCCGTGCCGAGCACCTGGACCTGTTTGAAAAGGGCATCGCCCGCAAGCTCGACTTCTCCTTCGCCGGCACCCAGTCCCTGCGCATCAGCCAGTTGCTGGAAGATGGCCTGCTGGAAATCGGCGCGATTCACACCTACATCGAACTCTATGCCCGCCTGGTGGTGGACCTGACCCCCAACGTGGTGCTCTCGGCCGGGTTCATGGCCGACCGCGCCGGCAACATCTACACCGGCGCCAGCACCGAAGACACCCCGGCGCTGATCGAACCGGCGGCCTTCAGCGATGGCATCGTCATCGTGCAGGTCAACCAGTTGGTGGACGACGTCACCGATTTGCCCAGGGTCGACATCCCCGCCAGTTGGGTGGATTTTGTGGTGGTGGCCGACAAGCCGTTCTACATCGAGCCGCTGTTCACCCGCGACCCGCGCCATATCAAGCCGGTGCATGTGCTGATGGCGATGATGGCGATCCGTGGCATCTACGAAAAACACAACGTGCAGTCGCTCAACCACGGCATCGGCTTTAACACCGCTGCCATTGAGCTGATCCTGCCCACCTACGGTGAGTCCCTGGGCCTTAAGGGCAAAATCTGCCGCAACTGGACCCTCAACCCGCACCCCACGCTGATCCCGGCGATCGAAAGCGGCTGGGTCGAAAGCGTGCATTGCTTCGGCACCGAACTGGGCATGGAAAACTATATCGCCGCGCGGCCGGACGTGTTCTTCACCGGTCGCGATGGCTCGATGCGCTCTAACCGGATGTTCTGCCAACTGGCCGGCCAATACGCGGTGGACCTGTTTATCGGTGCCACCCTGCAGGTCGACGGCGACGGCCATTCCAGCACCGTGACCCGTGGCCGCCTCGCTGGTTTTGGCGGCGCGCCGAACATGGGCCACGACCCCCGCGGCCGCCGTCACGGCACCCCGGCCTGGCTGGACATGCGCCACGACGACGCGCCGCAAGCTTTGCTCGAACGCGGCAAAAAGCTCGTGGTGCAAATGGTCGAGACCTTTCAGGAAGGCGGAAAACCGACCTTTGTCGACACCCTGGATGCGGTGGAGGTGGCGCGCAAAAGCGGCATGCCCCTGGCGCCGATCATGATCTACGGCGACGACGTCACCCACCTGCTCACCGAAGAAGGCATCGCCTACCTGTACAAGGCGCGCTCCCTGGAAGAGCGCCAGGCGATGATCGCCGCCGTCGCCGGAGTGACCGCCATCGGCCTGCGCCACAACCCCAAGGACACTGCGCGCATGCGCCGCGAGGGCCTGATCGCTTTGCCCGAGGACCTGGGGATTCGCCGCACCGATGCCTCCCGCGAGTTGTTGGCCGCCAAAAGCGTGGCCGATCTGGTGGAGTGGTCCGGTGGCTTGTACAACCCGCCCGCCAAATTCAGGAGCTGGTAGATGCGCGCTCTCAAACTGCATGAACTGAGCCTCGCCGAGCGCCTGGCCGACATGGCGGTCGATGCGCTGATCGACGAAGCCGACCTGTCGCCTAAACCCGCCCTGGTGGACCGTCGCGGCAATGGCGCCCACAGCGATTTGCACCTGGGTCTGATGCACGCCTCGGCGCTGTCTTTGTGGCCGATGTTCAAGGAAATGGCCGAAGCCGCGATTGAGCTGGGGGAAGTCGGCCTGCCGCTCCGCGAAGCGCTCGGGCGCATCGGCCGCGAAGGTGAGCAGGCGATGCTCGTCACCACCCAGGGTGTGAATACCCATCGCGGTGCGATCTGGGCGCTGGGTTTGCTCACCGCCGCCGCTGCCCTGGCGCCGCGCGCGGTCACCCTGACTGCCGCCCGATTGGCCCTGCTCAACGACCGCTATGCACCCCAACCGCTGAGCCACGGTGCGCAAGTCGCCCAGCGTTATGGCGCCAGGGGGGCCCGTGAAGAAGCGCAACTGGGCTTTCCCGCGGTGACGCAACGCGGCCTGCCGCAGCTGCACAAGAGCCGCCGCCAGAACGCCGGCGAACAGAACGCGCGGCTTGACGCCCTGCTGGCGATCATGACCGAGCTGGCCGACACCTGCGTGCTCTACCGTGCCGGCCCCGAAGGCCTGCACGCAATGCAACGCGGTGCCCAAGCGGTGCTGAATGCCGGTGGCAGCGCGACCCTCGCCGGGCGCCGCCAATTGCACGAACTGGATAACCAACTGCTGGCCCTGAATGCCTCCCCCGGTGGCGCCGCCGACCTGTTGGCCGCCTGCCTGTTTATCGACCGCCTCGACGGAGCGTTGTGATGGAAACCTTATCCTTTGAATTCCCCGCCGGGCAGCCACCTACAGGCCGTGCGCTGGTGGGTTGCGTCGGCTCGGGCGACCTGGAAGTGCTGTTGGAACCGGGCGTGCCCGGCACCCTGACCATCCAGGTGCAGACCTCGGTCAATGGCGCGCAGCAACGCTGGCAGCACCTGTTCGAGCGGATCTTCCAGGAGCAGACGCCACCGGCATTGAACATTGATATCCACGATTTCGGTGCCACCCCCGGCGTGGTGCGCTTGCGCCTGGAGCAGGGTTTCGAGGAGATCGGCCATGACTGACTTGCTCGCCAAACACAGCTTTGTCGAACTCGGTGCGCGCCAGCGGGCCAAGGCCTTGCTGGACGCCGGCTCCTACCGTGAACTGCTCGACCCGTTCCAACGTGTCATGTCGCCCTGGCTAAGCCGCCAAGGCGTGGTCCCCCAGGCTGACGACGGGGTCATCATCGCCAAAGGCAGCATTGATGGCTTGCCGGTGGTGATCGCGGCCATCGAAGGCAACTTCCAGGGCGGCAGCCTTGGTGAAGTCGGCGGCGCAAAAATCGCCGGCGCGCTGGAACTGGCTGCCGAAGACAATCGCAACGGCGTGCCGACCCGTGCCGTGCTGCTGCTGGAAACCGGCGGCGTGCGCCTGCAGGAGGCCAACCTGGGGCTGGCGGCGATTGCCGATATCCACGCGGCGATTGTCGACCTGCGCCAGTACCAGCCGGTGATTGCTGTGGTGGCGGGCAGCGTGGGCTGCTTTGGCGGTATGTCGATTGCTGCCGGCTTGTGCAGCTACCTGGTGGTGACCCGTGAGGCCCGCCTGGGCCTGAACGGTCCGCAGGTGATCGAACAGGAAGCCGGCCTGGAAGAATACGATTCACGCGACCGGCCTTTTATCTGGAGCCTCACCGGGGGTGAGCAGCGTTTCAACAGTGGCCTGGTCGACCGTTATGTGGCCGACGACGTGGTGCAGATCCAGCAGACCGTCACGACGTTGTTGCACGCAGGCGTACCCGCTCGGCAGCGCAGTCGCCAGGCCGATTTTTACCTCGCGCGTCTGGCCGAACTGGACACCACCGCGCAAATCGACCCGGCGACGGTTCGCGATCTGTATCAGGGAGAACGCTCATGAGAGGGTTGCAGTGGTTTAACGCGTTGAGCGCGGGGGCCGCGCCCGTCGCCGGGCTGCCGGACTCGGTGAAAGTGGCCGACGGCGTGTTGGGTGAACAGGCGGTGCGTTTCATTGCCGTGGTCACCGACGCGCAAAACCGTTTCCCCCGTGCGCGCAACGGCGAAGTTGGCCTGCTCGAGGGCTGGGGCCTGGCCAAGGCGGTGGATCAAGCCATTGCCCTTGGCGACAAGCGCCCCATCATTGCCATCGTCGACGTACCAAGCCAGGCGTATGGCCGTCGCGAAGAAGCCCTCGGCATCCATCAGGCCCTGGCTGGCGCTGCCGACAGCTACGCCCGCGCCCGCCTGGCCGGGCACCCGGTGATCGCGCTGCTGGTGGGCAAGGCCATGTCCGGTGCATTCCTGGCCCACGGCTACCAGGCCAACCGCCTGATCGCCCTGCGCGATCCCGGCGTGATGGTGCACGCCATGGGCAAGGCTTCAGCGGCGCGGGTGACCCTGCGCAGCGTAGAAGAACTCGAAGCCCTGGCCGCCAGCGTGCCGCCCATGGCCTATGACATCGACAGCTTCGCCAGCCTCGGCCTGTTGTGGGAGACCTTGTCGGTCAGGCGGATCGAACAGCCCACGGCCGAGGATGTGACGCGAGTCAGCGAGTGCCTGGTGAGTGCGATCAGGGACGTGGACGGCTGTGAGTTGAGCGGCCGTCTCGGCGCCCCTCACCGCGCGGCCTCCGGTCACGTCCGCCAACTGCTGCGGGAACAATGGTGAACGCCCACGACTTGCTCTGGGGCATGACCCCGGCGCACCTGCCCGCCGACGCACCGGCCTGGGCGGTGGACGCGATCAGCGCCGGCCACCCGGTGGTGGTGCGTCGTGCCGTTGCCCCGGCGGGCCAGGTGGCGGTGGGCGTGCGCGGGCGTTTGCGCGAGCAGCGCCTGGCAGCCCATATGCCGATTGCCGCCGTGCGTCGGCGTGTGGTGCCTGAAGCGCTGCGCGGCGTGATCTCGCCCCGTGACCTGCCGGCATTACAGGCGCTGGAGCAACTGCGACCCGTGCTGGCGCAGGCCAATTGGGGCGTCAGTGGCAGCGCCGGCTTTGAGTTGGCCACCGGCATTGAAGCGTTGCACGCCCTGAGCGACCTGGATTTGATTCTGCGTGCGCCGCAGCCGCTGGCGCGCGAGCTTGCCCGCGCGCTGCTGGCGAAATTGGACAAGGCGCCGTGCGCGGTAGACCTGCAATTGCAAACCCCGTTTGGCGCGGTGGCCTTGCGCGAATGGGCCGGCCCCTCACGGCGCGTGCTGCTCAAAACCGCCAGCGGTGCGCAGCTTGTCCTCGACCCCTGGCAGGCCGTGGCATGAGCAGCTTGCTGGTGTTTCCAGGACAGGGTGCGCAACGGCCGGGCATGCTCCAGTCGTTATCCCCTGACGTCCTGGATGAAGCCAGCGATGCCTTGGGGGAAGACGTTCGCCTGCTCGATAGCGCGAACGCCCTCGCGTCGACCCGCGCGGTTCAGCTGTGCCTGCTGATCGCCGGCGTGGCCCACGCGCGTCTGCTGCAACACACGCCGGATTACGTGGCGGGCCTGTCCATCGGCGCCTACCCGGCGGCGGTGATCGCCGGTGCGCTGGATTTTGCCGATGCAGTCCGCCTGGTCAGCCTGCGCGGTGAATTGATGCAACAGGCTTATCCACACGGCTACGGTATGACCGCGCTCATCGGCCCGCCGTTATCCACCGTTGAAACCTTGTTGGCCGAGGTGAACAGCCCCGAAACACCGGTGTACCTGGCCAATATCAATGCCGATAACCAGACCGTGATCGCCGGCAGCGACGCCGCGATGAACCGCGTCGCCCAGCGTATCAAGGGTAATGGCGTGGCACGGCGCCTGGCCGTGAGCGCGCCGTCCCATTGCGCGCTGTTGGAGCAACCGGCCCGGACACTGGCGCAGGCCTTTGTGACACTCAAGGCGCCGCGCATCAGCTACCTGAGCAGCACCCGCGCGCGACCGGTGCACAACCCGGAACAGCTGCGCGATGACCTGGCTTTTAACATGTGCCGCATCGTTGACTGGCGCGGCACCGTGCAAAGCGCCTACGAGCGCGGCGTGCGTCTGCAAATCGAACTGCCACCGGGCGCCGTGCTCACCGGGCTGTCGCGCCGGGTGTTTGAACAAGGCACGGTGATCGCCTGCGAAGGCGCGCGCCTGGATACGTTGCAGGCCCTGCTGACAGAGGAGGAGCGCCGCCACCGATAAAGCACCACCCAAGGCTTTCGAAGCACAAAAACAACAATGTCGATCGAGCACTTTGAGGACAACAATAATGATTATTTACGGTGTGGCTTTTTTGGCGTTCTGCACGTTGGCAGGGCTGTTTATCGGTGAGCTGTTAGGCAAGTTGCTGGGTATCCCGGCCAACGTCGGCGGGGTGGGTATCGCCATGCTGCTGTTGATAGGTCTGGGCAGTTACCTGGCCAAGCGCGGTCTGTTTACCGGCAAATCGGAGCAGGGCGTGAGCTTCTGGGGGGCAATCTATATTCCGATCGTGGTGGCCATGGCCGCCCAGCAAAATGTGTATGGCGCCATCAGTGGCGGGCCCATGGCGATTCTGGCCGGGACCCTGGCCGTGGTGCTGGGCTTTGCCCTGGTGCCGGTGCTGGTACGCATCGGCAACCGTGAGCCGAGTGCGGTTGTTCCCACCAAAGAAGCCGGGTGATTGCCATGTACGAATCCATGATGAAAGTGATCACCGGCTACGGCCTGATCAGCGGTTTCGCGATAATCGGCCTGACCATGTGGGTCTCCTACTGGATCTCCGACACCTTCACCAAGGGCCGTCTGCATGGCTCGGCCATCGCCATTTTGCTGGGGTTGGTGCTGTCTTACGTGGGCGGCGCCTTCACGGGTGGCTCCAAGGGGGTGGTGGATATTCCGCTGTTATCGGGCATCGGGCTGTTGGGTGGGGCGATGCTGCGGGACTTCGCAATCGTCGCCACGGCGTTTGGCGTGAGTGTGGATGAGCTGAAACGCGCCGGGTTTGTGGGCGTGCTGGCGTTGTTTGTCGGGGTGGGCTCATCGTTCGTCGCTGGCGTCGGCGTGGCCATGGCGTTCGGCTACACCGATGCCGTGAGCCTCACCACCATTGGCGCGGGCGCGGTGACCTACATCGTCGGGCCGGTCACAGGGGCGGCGATTGGCGCCAGCTCCGAGGTGATGGCGCTGTCGATTGCCGCCGGGTTGATCAAGGCGATTCTGGTAATGGTCATGACCCCGTTCGTGGCGCCGCTGATTGGCCTCAACAATCCTCGCAGTGCGGTGATCTTCGGCGGGTTGATGGGCACCTCCAGTGGTGTGGCGGGCGGGCTGGCGGCGACCGATCCGAAACTGGTGCCTTATGGCTGTCTGACTGCGGCGTTCTATACGGCGCTGGGGTGTCTGCTGGGGCCGTCGTTGTTGTTTTTGCTGATGCGCGGGTTGGTGGGCTGACGACGGATGTGCGTTGTCTGGTCTGGCGCCATCGTGGGCTTGCCCCGATGGCGGCGTGTCAGGCGGTCAGCTGCCGGTTGGCATACATCCGGCACTCGGCCAGCAACGCCAGCAAATTAGGGTCACGCTCCTTGGCCTTGAGGAACACCACCCCAATATGCTGCTGCAGGCGATACTTGGCTTGCAGCGGTATCAGCTTCACGCGGTTCTCATACACCGCGGCAATCCGCCCCGGCAGCAGCGCATAGCCCACCCCCGAACTGACCATGCTCAACAGCGTGAAGATGTCGTTGACCTGCATCGCCACCTTCGGCTCGAACCCCGCCTGCTTGAACACACGGTTGCCGTCCTGGTGGGTGGCGAAGCCTTGGGTGAGGGTGATGAAGGTCGCGTCGCGCACGTCGGCCAGGTCGATTTCGCGGGCGCGGTCCAAGGGCGAGTCGGCCGGGGTGGCGAGGAAGATGTCGTCGGAGAACAGCGCGATCTGTTCGCAGTCCGGGTCGTTGGCGTGTTCGTCGAGGGAGATCAGGATCGCGTCGACTTCCATGTTCTTGAGCTTGTAGAGCAGGTCGAAGTTGGAGCCCAGGATCAGGTCGATGTTGAGTTCACTGCGGCGGATTTTCAGTCCCATGATCAGCTGCGGTACGGTCTTTACCGTCAGCGAATACAGCGAGCCCAGCTTGAAGCGTTCGGCCGAAAACCCTGCGGCTTCGCGGGTCAGACGTACGCTGTCGACCACATCGGCCACCAGTTTCTGCGCGCGTTCTTCAAGTACGTAGGCGCTTTCCAGCGGCGTGAGGTTGCGCCCTTCATGTTTGAACAGGGGGCAGCGCAGGGCGTTTTCCAGCGAATGAATGGCGCGGTGCACACTGACGTTGCTGGTTTGCAGTTCGGCGGCGGCGCGGGCGAGGTTGCCGGTGCGCATGAACGCCAGGAAGATTTCGAGTTTTTTGAGGGTGAATTCTTCGTCGATCAGCATGGCCGTGGGCTCTTGTTCGAATGCGCTCGATTGTGCCCGCAAAACCGCGCCGCGTCGCCGGAACGTCATACGAGGCTTGCACTCTGATGCGCAAGGCGGGAGGCTTGCCGCCAGCGGCTAACGGTTACAGGAGGTCAATGACAGATGTATCACGGGGAACGCTTCAACGCCTGGAGCCATTTGCTCGGTGCAGTCGCGGCGTGTATTGGCGTCGTGTGGATGTTGGTGGTGGCGAGTCTGGATGGCAGCCCCTGGAAGATCGTCAGCGTGGCGATTTATGGCTTTACCCTGATGGTGTTGTACAGCGCGTCGACCGTGTACCACAGCGTGCGCGGGCGGCGTAAACAGATCATGCAGAAGGTCGATCACTTTTCGATCTACCTGTTGATCGCCGGCAGCTACACGCCGTTTTGCCTGGTAACCCTTCGCGGCCCGTGGGGCTGGACGCTGTTCGGCATCGTGTGGGGTCTGGCGGTGATCGGCATTCTGCAGGAGATCAAGCCGCGCTCCGAGGCGCGCATCCTATCGATCGTGATCTACGCGGTGATGGGCTGGATCGTGCTGGTGGCGGTCAAGCCGCTGCTGGCCGCACTGGGCACGGCCGGGTTTACCTGGCTGGCCGCGGGCGGGGTGTTGTACACGGTGGGCATTATCTTTTTTGCCCTGGAGGATCGCCTGCGCCATTCCCATGGGATCTGGCACTTGTTCGTGATCGGCGGCAGCCTGCTGCATTTCGTGGCGATCATGCATTACGTGCTGTGACCTGACCTGCGCGGTCTTACAGGCGCTCCAGCCATTCGCGGGCGCGGTCGCCAAACATCTCCAGCAGCTTGGCCAGCATATGCGGTGGCGCCTCATTGGCGCGGGTCAGTGCGTACAGCGTGATGGGCAGCGGCGGGCTGAGTGGACGGATGCAGGTGGTGGCCGTCGAGGCGCCCAAGGCGGTGAAGGGGTCGATCACGGTTAACCCCGCGCCGGATTCCACCATCGCACGGGCCAGTGAATAGGTTTGCACCGAGATCGTCACCCGCGGTGCGGGCTCGACACTTTCCAGGTAGCTGTCGAGCCTCGCCGCCAACGGGTCGGCGCTGGACAGGCCGATCAACGGCGCGCCGGCCAGGTCGGCCAATGGCAGCGGCCGATGCAGGTCGGCATCCGGCCAATAGCCCTTCGACGCCAGCGCCACCAGCACACCATTGGCCAGCACTTGGGTGGTCAGCCCTGGGTGGCCGGAGAAGTTGAGTGTCAGCGCCAGGTCGATCTCGCGCATCAATAGCTTTTGCACCAGTTCGCGGCTGTGGTCGCTGGACAGCTCGCAGGCGATGTCCGGGTAATCGCGTTTCCACGCCAGGATCGTCGGAGGCAGCAAAGACAGGGCCAATGCCGGGATCGCGCCAATGCGCACACTGTGCCCCGGCGCACGCCGCAAACTCTTGGCCAGGCGCCGCACGCCCTGCAGGCTCGCGGTGACTTTCTCGACTTCGCTTTCCAGCGCCAGGGCTTCCGGCGTGGGCTGCAATTTGCCGCGCACCCGCAGAAACAGCGGGAACCCCAGCTGCAACTCGGCGTGTTGCAGCACCTTGGTCACTGCCGGTTGCGACACATGCAGCAACTGCGCGGCGGCGCTGACGGAGCCGGTCTGGCGGATGGCTTGGAAGATCTCGATATGACGCAGGCGCATGGCAGGTCCATAACCTTTGTTTATGGGGGGCTCATCTTTATTCATTGTCGGCGGCCTGTCACCTGCGCCTACGCTTGAGGCCTCTTGATTCAACGGTGGGTGGCAGGGATGGTGTGCATCATTGGCGGCGGGGTGATCGGTTTGGCCAGTGCTTACGCGTTGGTACGCGCAGGCCATGACGTGACCGTGATCGACGCCCGCGACAGCCTTGGCAGCGAAAC
This sequence comes from Pseudomonas sp. EYE_354, assembly GCF_023148575.1. Taxonomy (NCBI): domain Bacteria; kingdom Pseudomonadati; phylum Pseudomonadota; class Gammaproteobacteria; order Pseudomonadales; family Pseudomonadaceae; genus Pseudomonas; species Pseudomonas sp. EYE_354. The sequence continues at coordinate 203,140 of NZ_JAHXNQ010000009.1, read as the reverse complement.
CAGTTTCGCCAACGGTGGGCAATTGTCTTACCGCTATGTTGCACCGTTGGCGGATGCCGGCGTGCCACTGCAAGCGCTTGGCTGGCTGCTGCGCGGCGATTCTCCACTCAAACTGCGCCCGCGCCTCGACCCCCAGCAGTGGCGTTGGATGGCGGCCTTTCTCGGCGCTTGCCGTCACTCGGTGAACACCCGCAATGCCGCCCACCTGCTGCGCCTGGCGACCCTGAGCCAGAGCACCTTGCAGCAATGGCGCGAGGACGATCGGCTGGACGGCTTCGACTGGCGGCGCAATGGCAAGTTGGTGATGTTTCGCACGGCCGCTCGCTTCGACCAGGCGCGCGGCAAGGTCATCGATAACCGGCACCAGCAGGTGCTGTCGGCCGCCGAATGCGCGGGCCTGGAGCCGGCGTTGGCGGGCGGTGGTTTTGTCGGCGGTATCCATACGCCGAGCGAGGAGGTGGCCGATTGTCATGGGTTCTGCCAGCAGTTGGCGGCCCGGCTCGCCGCCTCGGGGCGCTGTACCTTTTTGCTGGGGCGCAAGGTGACCGCAATTCGCCACGCGAACGGGGTGGTGCACGCCATCGAACTGGGTAACGACGTGATGCCGGTGCAACGACTGGTGCTGGCAGCCGGGCATCGCAGCGCCGAGTTGGGGCTGCCGGGCCTGGCGCTGCCACTGTACCCGCTCAAGGGCTACAGCCTGAGCGTGCCGATTGGCGCGCAGCACCAGGCCCCGAACGTAAGCATCACCGATTACGAGCGCAAGGTCGTCTACGCGCGGATCGGCGAGCAACTGCGGGTCGCGGCCATGGTGGATATCGTCGGCTTCGATGCCGGCCTTGAGCCCAAGCGCCTGGCGCTGATCAAGCGTCAGGCGGTCGAGACATTTCCTGCGGCCGGCGACTACGCCCACGCGGTGGAATGGGCCGGCATGCGGCCTGCCACCCCGACCGGAGTGCCGCTGATTGGTGCCAGCGTCTATCGCAACCTTTGGCTGAACCTGGGCCACGGCGCATTGGGCTTTACCCTCGCGTGCGGCAGCGGCCAATTGCTGGCCGAATTGATTGACCAGCGCACGCCTTCCATCGATATGCAGGGCCTGTCGCCCCGCGCCGCATAAGGGATGTACCCATGAGCATCAACCGAATCCGCAGCAACGAGCGTCTCAGTGGCGCCGTGACCTTCAAGGACCTGGTGTTTCTGTCGGGCCAAGTGCCGGACGCCGGCCAGGACGTGGCGACACAAACCCGCGAGGTGCTGGACAAGATCGACGCGCTGCTGGCCCAGGCGGGCAGCGACAAAGATCATTTGCTCAACGCGACCCTCTACCTCAAAGACATCGACAGCGGCTTCGCACCGATGAACGAGGTGTGGTGCGCCTGGCTGTCGCCGGGGCAGGCGCCCACCCGCACTGCCGTGCAGGCACAACTGGCGCGGCCGAGTGTGCTGGTGGAAATCAGCGTGATTGCCGCCCGTAAATAACTTCACAGACCAACGGAGCATAACAATGAAAAAGATCCTGTTGACCGGCTGCACCCTCGGGCTTTTGTTGGGCGCACAGGCCTACGCCAATGAACCGGCCCTGGACGGTACGCTGAGCAAAATCGCTAACGCCAAGGCCATCACCTTGGGGTATCGCGATGCCTCGGTGCCGTTTTCCTACGTAGGGGACAGCAGCGGCAAACCCATGGGCTATTCGGTGGACCTGGCGGGCAAGATTGTCGAGCGTATCCAGCAGAAAATCGGTCTGGCCGATCTTCAGGTGAAGTACAACCTGGTGACTTCCCAGACCCGTATCCCGCTGGTGCAGAACGGCACTGTTGATCTGGAATGCGGCTCCACCGGGGTGACGGCCGAGCGGCAGAAACAGGTGGCGTTTTCCTACGGGTTTATTTACGTAAAGGGCCAGTTGCTGACGGCCAGAGACAGCGGCATCAAGGGCTTCACCGACCTGGCGGGCAAGAACGTGGTGACCACCGCCGGCACCACGAACGAGCGCTTCCTTAAAAGTTATAACGCCGAGCACAAGGCCAATATGTTCGTGATCAGCGCCAAGGACCACGGTGAAGCGTTCAAGATGCTTGAGACCGGCCGCGCGGTTGCGTTCTACATGGATGACGCATTGCTTTACGGTGAGCGCGCCAAGGCCAAGGATCCGCACCATTGGGTCGTGGTGGGCGAGGAGCAATCGCGGGAGATCTACAGCTGCATGGTGCGCAAGGACGACCCGCAGTTTCTCGCGGTGGTCAACGACACCTTGGGCGACTTGTACCGCAGCGGCGAGATCAACGGGATTTACCAGCGCTGGTTTGAGCAGCCGATTCCGCCCAAGGGCTTGAACCTGGAGTTCCCGATGACCCGCGAGTTGAAGGCGATTATCGCCACGCCGGTCAGTGACCCAGTGGAGTGATGACCCAAGCCATTTTTGATTGAGTTTGCAACGGGGGTTAGAAGTCGCCCCACAACTGTTGGGCGACGGCCAATGCGACTACGGGCGCGGTCTCGGTGCGTAACACGCGCGGGCCCAGGCGTGCGGCGTGGAAGCCTGCATCCGTGGCGGCGTCGACTTCGGCGTCGGTCAGCCCGCCTTCCGGCCCGATCAGGAACGCCAGGCTTGACGGCTTGGCATGGCTGACCATCGGCTCGGCGACCGGGTGCAGCACCAGCTTGAGGCCCGCCTCGGCGTGCTTGAGCCAGTCCGCCAGCAACAGCGGTGGATGAATCACCGGGACGGTGGAGCGTCCGCATTGCTCGCAGGCACTGATCGCCACCTGGCGCCAGTGCAGCAGGCGTTTGTCGGCGCGCTCGTCCTTGAGGCGCACTTCGCAGCGCTCGCTGAAAATCGGCGTGATCGCGTTGACCCCCAGCTCCGTGGCTTTCTGAATCGCCCAATCCATGCGCTCGCCCCGGGACAGGCCCTGGCCGAGGTGGATGTGCAGCGGCGATTCACTCTGGCCCGCGAAGTGTTCCGTCAGTTGCACACTGACGCGTTTTTTACCGACCTCCAACAATGTGCCGCGAAACTCCTGGCCGGAGCCGTCGAACAGTTGCACGGCGTCGCCTTCGACCATGCGCAGGACGCGGCTGATGTAATGCGCCTGGGCTTCGGGCAGTTCAACGTCGCCGAGGCTCAGTGGGGTGTCGGTGAAAAAGCGGGACAATCTCATGTCGGTTCTCTGAAAAATTACAAAATCTTTGAAGTAAACGGGATCAGCCCGGATCACGAAAGCCTGGGTGAAAGTCCTTCGGCACGGCAACGCTGACCTTGCTGTTGGTCGCAATATCGATGCCTTCGCTGGCCACTTCGGCGAGGAAGTCGATCTGCTCGGGCGTGATCACGTACGGCGGCAGGAAATACACCACGCTGCCCAACGGCCGCAACAGCGCCCCACGTTGCAGCGCGTGCTCGAACACCTTCAGGCCACGCCGCTCCTGCCATGGGTAGGCGGTCTTGGTGGCCTTGTCCTGGACCATCTCAATGGCCAATACCATGCCGGTCTGGCGCACTTCCGACACGTGGGGATGATCAACCAGGTGGGCCGTGGCCGTTGCCATGCGCCGGGCCAGGGCCTTATTGTTTTCGATGACGTTGTCTTCTTCGAAAATATCCAGGGTCGCCAGGGCCGCCGCGCACGCCAGCGGGTTGCCGGTGTAGCTGTGGGAATGCAGGAAGGCGCGCAGGGTTGGGTAGTCGTCGTAGAACGCGTCATAGACATCGTCGGTGGTGACGACGGCGGCCAGCGGCAAGTAACCGCCGGTCAAGGCCTTGGACAGGCACAGGAAGTCCGGGCGGATGCCGGCCTGTTCGCAGGCAAACATGCTGCCGGTACGGCCGAAGCCCACGGCGATTTCGTCGTGGATCAAGTGCACGCCGTAGCGGTCGCAGGCTTCGCGCAGCAGCTTGAGGTACACCGGGTGGTACATGCGCATGCCGCCGGCACCCTGGATCAAGGGTTCGACGATCACCGCGGCAACCGTGTCGTGGTGGTCGGCCAGGGTCTGCTCCATTGCCTGGAACAGGTTGCGCGAGTGTTCTTCCCAGCTCATGCCTTCGGGGCGCAGGTAGCAATCCGGGCTCGGCACTTTAATGGTATCGAGCAGCAGCGCCTTATAGGTCTCGGTAAACAGCGGCACGTCACCCACCGACATCGCGGCGATGGTTTCGCCGTGGTAGCTGTTGGTCAGGGTGACGAAGCGCTTTTTGTTCGGCAGGCCGCGGTTGAGCCAATAGTGGAAGCTCATCTTCAGCGCGACTTCGATGCACGACGAGCCGTTGTCGGCGTAGAAACAACGGGTCAGGCCTTCGGGGGTCATGGCGACGAGGCGTTCGGACAGCTCGATCACAGGCTGATGGCTGAAACCCGCGAGGATCACGTGTTCCAGTTGATCCACCTGCTCCTTGATGCGGCTGTTGATGCGCGGGTTGGCGTGGCCGAACACGTTGACCCACCAGGAGCTGACGGCGTCGAGGTAGCGCTTGCCTTCGAAGTCTTCCAGCCAGACGCCTTCACCGCGTTTGATCGGGATCAGCGGCAGTTGCTGGTGGTCTTTCATCTGGGTGCAGGGATGCCACAGCACCGCGAGGTCGCGTTGCATCCACTGGTTGTTCAAGCCCATCGGTGATCTCCTCGAAGCGGTCCTGCGGGCGGCGCAGGCGAAACAATCGCGCAAGCCTATGCAATGGACGGCTGTGTCACAACCCATTACGCATGAATTGGCAGTAAACACAGGACGGACTGTCACGTTTCTTCTGGATAGTCCTTAATCCTTGGTTAATTTACTGTTCATACCCTCAAGATCACATTTCTCGATATTTCAAAGCGAAATTTTCCGCTTTAATTCGATAGGTAAACCGCTAGTCTTGGGCGCAGCTCTTTCGGGATTAAGTTCATGCAGTTACGCAATTCACCGGCCCGCTATGGCTGGGTCAGTATGGTGTTGCACTGGGGCGTGGCCCTGGTGGTGTTCGGCCTGTTCGCCCTGGGCTTGTGGATGGTTGGCCTGGACTATTACAGCGCATGGCGTAAAGACGCGCCGGACCTGCACAAGAGCATTGGCATTACGCTGTTTGCCCTCATGCTGGTACGTATCGTCTGGCGTCTGCTCAGTCCGCCGCCACCGCCGCTTGCCAGCTATAGCCGGATGACCCGTATCGGGGCCGCGTTTGGCCACGCATTTCTCTACATCGGCTTGTTTGCCGTGATGGTGGCCGGTTACCTGATTTCCACCGCAGACGGTGTTGGTATCCCGGTGTTTGGCCTGTTTGAGATTCCTGCCGTGGTTTCCGGTCTGCCGGACCAGGCAGACACCGCCGGCGTGGTGCATCTGTACCTTGCCTGGGTGTTGGTGGTCTTCGCCGGCTTGCACGGCGTAGCTGCGTTGAAACACCACTTTATCGATCGTGATGCGACCCTTACGCGAATGCTGGGTCGCAAAGCCTGATGTTCAACCTCGACTCACAAGGAATAGAAAGTATGTTGAAAAAGACCCTCGCTGCTCTGGCAATCGGTACCGCTCTGCTGTCGGCAGGCCAGGTCATGGCGGCTGACTACAAGATCGATAAAGAAGGCCAGCACGCCTTCATCGACTGGAAAATCAGCCACCTGGGCTACAGCTACATCCACGGTACCTTCAAGGACTGGGACGGTACCTTCAGCTGGGATGCCGCCAAGCCTGAAGCCAGCAAAATCGCTGTCGACGTGAAGACTGCCAGCCTGTGGTCCAACCACGCAGAACGTGACAAGCACATCGCCAGCAAGGATTTCCTGGACGTTGCCAAGTTCGCTGACGCCAAGTTCGTATCCACCGCGGTTAAATCCACCGGTGAGAAAACTGCTGACGTGACCGGCGACCTGACCTTCCACGGCGTCACCAAGCCAGTGGTCTTCAAGGCCACCTTCAACGGTGAAGGCAAGGATCCATGGGGCGGCGAACGTGCCGGCTTCAATGCCAAGGCGACCGTTAACCTGAACGACTTCGGCATCAAAGGCCCAGGTCCGTCCTCGCAGACCGTTGACCTGGACATCTCGCTGGAAGGCGTGAAGCAGAAGTAATCAGCTTCTCTGCGTTACTGTCAAAGCGCCGACCTCAGGGTCGGCGTTTTGCTGTGTGCAGGATGCCAGGCTGTTGATAGAGGGCGATCTGGTCCTTGAGCCAGTGATGCAGATCGCTCAGCGCTGCCGAAGGTTTGCGGCCGGCAGGCCACACCAGGTAGTAGCGTGAGGCGTGCGCCGGCTCGACCTCTGTCAGCTTGACCAACTCCCCGCGTTGAAGCAGCCCATGGGCAATCGAGCGTCGGGTCAGTGCGACGCCGTGCCCAAGCCTGACGGCTTCGAGCATTAACGTGGAGTCGGTGAACTCCAGCGAAGCGTGAGGGCGTACCCCTTCCACGCCAGCGGCGCCAAGCCAGATGGGCCAGCTTTCACTGGCGTGCAACAGCGGCAGCTCGAGGACGGCCTGCGCCGTGTCCGGCAGTACGCCGTGGTTGAAGTCGCGCGCGGCGACCACCAGCAACGAATCTCCCATCAAAGCCTCGCAATGCACATCCGGCCACTGGCCGTGGCCGAAGCGGATCGCGCCATCGAGTGGGCCTTGCCCGAAATGGCTGAACTCCATGCTTGATTCCAGTCTCAGGTGCAACTCGGGGTGAGCGGCCCTGAAGTCATGTAAACGCGGGAGTAACCAATGCATGGCATAGGAGGGCAATACCGAAACGGTTAACTGCGGGTGTTTGGTTTTCGCCAATAACTTTTCGGTTACCCCGGCGATCTCGCCCAGTGCCTGTCTGATCTGGTAGGCATACACGCGGCCCTCATCAGTCAGCGTCAGCGAGCGTTTGCTGCGAATGACCAGCGCCAGGCCCAAATACTCTTCAAGCGAGCGGATTTGATGGCTGACGGCACTGTGGGTGACGTGCAGTTCGAGCGCGGCCAGGTTCACCTTGCCCAGCCTGGCCAAGGCCTCGAAGGCACGTAACGCCGCGAGGGGAGGGAGTTTCAATAGGTGAATTCCTTTCACGTAAAAGCCTAATAATAGCCGCTATACCTGAAACGAGTGGGCTACCGATAATGGCGCCAAGTTATTTATTCAACTAACACCGTTCTCGGAGTTGTGCTCATGATTGAGGAAATTCAAGCGTTTCTGAAAGACTACTTTAATGTCTTGCAAACCCAGGACTTGAAAAAGTTCGATCACGTATTCCATCGTGGCTGCGTGTTATACAGCGCGCAGAATTCAGTGGTGGTGGTTCGACCGTTCGATGAATACCGGAGCATGGTTGAGGGGCGTGAATCGCCGCGGGCCGGCGGTTTTCCGCAACTTGATGAAGTGTTGATGATTGACGTGATGTCGCCGGAAATGGCCATGGTCAAAGTACGTTTGCGCTTGTTCAATAACCTGATGGTGGACTACTTGAACTTGATGAAAGTTGAGGGGCGCTGGATGATCTTCGCCAAACTCTTTCACAAGGCCGGTGAAGTAACGGCTTAATAAGCCAAGCGCCGCATACAAAAACGCCCCAAACAGTCGGGGCGTTTTTTGTATGGAAAAACTCAGCGGTTGCGGGTCAGCAGCGCTGGTTTTTCACCACGAGGACGGCCTGGCAACTGATCCAGTTGCTCGGGTGTCGGGAAGCGGTCGGCTTTCGACTCCTTGTGGATGATTTTGGGGGCTGGGCCACCGCGCGGGTTCTGCACCGCTGGCTCGGACGAACGAGGCTGCTCGTCACGGGCCGGGCGGCGGTTGTTACTGCGCGAGTCTTCGCGACGGGCCTGGCCGTCACGCGGTGCGCCATTACGCGGACCGCTGCGCTTGGCAGGTGGCGTACCGGTGGTGCCGCCGCTGCTGTTGCGCGGGCCGTTCTGACGTCCGCCCTGAGGTTGGCCACCGCGTGGAGCTGCGGTACCTGCGCCCTGTGCCGGGGCACCTGGACGACGGCCACGGCCTTGTGCCGGTTTGGCCTGGGGCACGTAGTCAACGCGATTACCGAAGTTATCCACGTCGTCGTCAAGGAACTCGTCCGGTGCGCGGTCAGCGGCGGCGCGTGGCGGCTGGCTCGGCTGGCGCTGTTCGCGGGCCGGGGTGCCTTCACGTGGCTTCTGCTCACGGGCCGGGCGTTCGCCACGGCCGTTGGTTGGCGCTTTGTCTTTGCCGCCCTTGTCCTTGCCCTTGTCGCGACGACCGCCGCCGCCACCGCCGCCGTTCGGGCCATCGCCCTTCGGACCGCGTGGGTTGCGTGGGTTACGCACATCGGGACGTTCGCGTACTTCAGGCTTTTCGGCCTCTACGGCGCTGGCGTCGAAGCCCATCAGGTCGCCGTCGGCGATTTTCTGCTTGGTCATGCGCTCAATGCTTTTCAGCAGTTTTTCTTCGTCCGGTGCTACCAGGGAGATGGCTTCACCCGAACGACCGGCACGGCCGGTACGGCCGATACGGTGCACATAGTCTTCGTCGACGTTCGGCAGTTCGAAGTTGACCACGTGCGGCAACTGGTCGATATCCAGGCCGCGGGCGGCGATATCGGTGGCGACCAGGATGCGCACGGAGCCGGCCTTGAAGTCGGCCAGGGCTTTGGTGCGCGCGTTCTGGCTCTTGTTACCGTGGATGGCGACGGCGGTGAGACCGTGCTTGTCCAGGTATTCGGCCAGGCGGTTGGCGCCGTGCTTGGTGCGGGTGAACACCAGTACCTGTTCCCACGCACCGTGAGTGATCAGATGCGCCAGCAGCGAGCGCTTGTGGCTTGCGGCCAGGCGGAATACGCGTTGCTCGATACGCTCGACCGTGGTGTTCGGCGGCGTGACTTCGATGCGTTCCGGGTTGTGCAGCAGCTTGCCGGCCAGGGCAGTGATGTCCTGGGAGAACGTTGCCGAGAACAGCAGGTTCTGACGTTTGGCCGGCAGGCGGGCGAGGACCTTTTTCACGTCATGGACAAAGCCCATGTCGAGCATGCGGTCGGCTTCGTCCAGCACGAGGATTTCCACGTGGGACAAGTCGACGCTGCCTTGGCCGCACAGGTCGAGCAAGCGACCAGGGCAGGCTACCAGCACGTCAACACCACGGGACATGGCCTGAACCTGTGGGTTCATGCCGACGCCGCCGAAGATGCAGGCGCTGACGAACTTCAAGTCGCGGGCATACAGCTTGAAGCTGTCGTGCACCTGGGCGGCGAGTTCGCGAGTGGGGGTCAGGACCAGTACGCGCGGTTGGCGCGGGCCGTGACGCTGGGATTTGTCCGGGTGACCGTTGGGGAACAACCGCTCCAGAATCGGAAGGGCGAAGCCGCCGGTTTTACCAGTACCTGTCTGAGCCGCAACCATAAGATCGCGACCTTGCAACACGGCGGGAATGGCCCGCTGTTGCACCGGAGTAGGCTCGGTATAGCCCGCTGCCTCGATGGCGCGGACTAAAGCCTCGGAGAGACCGAGGGAAGCAAAGGACATGAGTAATCCTGTTTTAGTTAGGGCTTGGCCCAAAGGGATAATCTTGCCGGGCGTGAATGGCGCTTAGGGGAGCGCAACCCCGTCCGGTCCTGCTGCGTCTGGCGGGCACTCCACCGGCTCGCGCGGGCTGAAAGCTGCGCTGTAGCGGGGTTGGGTGCCGTTTTCAAGACCCGAGCGGCCGGGCGTGAGCCTGGCGGAAAGGCCGGAGTATAACAGAGCAATCACGGCGCGCCGCTTTCCTGCTGCTCAACGGTGCGTTCTGAGGCCGTAATCGCTGGGATTCCACCATATTTGGCACTCAACGTGGCGTAAGCCGGCTCTTGTTTGAAGCGTTTGAGCTCGGCGGCAAAGCGTTGCACCAGCAAGTCCATGCCCGCGCCGCGGCGTACGGCAAGGTATTGCTGCTGGCGGCTGACCACCAGCGGTGCCTGGCTGACCTTGTCCTCCAGCGCCATGGCTTTTATCACATGCTGGCCCACTCGGCGGTCGGTGATCACCAGATCGATGCGCCCCAGCAGCAATTTGCCGAAATTGGCCTCATGGCTGGGCGCCGGTTCGCGGGTGAACAAGGAAGACTCGCTGAAGGGCGTGCCGTACAGGTAGCCCGGTGATGTGCCTACCGAGAGGCCTTGCAGATCCTTCAGGTGTTGGACCGGATGGCGGCGGTCATTGGCATAGAACAGGACGAATTCGACTTCCGACAGCGGCTCGCTGGGGTACAGCAGCAAGGCCTCGCGCTCGTGGTTGTGGAAAATATCCAGCACGCCATCGGCATGGCCTTGCTCAAGCATCGCCAGACAACGCTTCCAGGGAAGGAACTGCCATTGCACTTCGACCCCCAGGCGCTGGAACACGATCACCGTAGCTTCGTAGTCCAGCCCCTGCATGGTGCCCTGTTCGTCATATACATAAGGCGCCCAGGGCTCGGTGACAATGCGCAATTTCTCGCCGTAAGCGGCCAGGCTCAGGAGAGTAAAGAGGGCAGCGGTCAATAACTTCAGAATGACGGGCATGCCCCGAGGTTACGACGCCCAGCCGCTAAAGAGAAGCGCTGGCACACGCTTCTTCGGGGCGCCTTATTTTGTGGGCGATGTCATCAAGTGTTCATAGATGGCTGCACGGCGCTCACCAAGAATCAGGCGCACCACCGGGTTGGCGAACCAGTGTTCGAGCTGGTGCGCGTCCACCGGGCATTTCTGACGCTCTTCCTGGTTCTGCCGGGCCTTTTCCCACCACACCGGGCCACAGGCCTGGTCGAACTCATTCTCGTGCTCGTAGCAACCGTAGAGGATCTCGCGGATGAACTGCTGCTTGTGTTTGGGCAGCGCCAGGGTGATCAGCTTGTACATCAAGCGCTGCAGGCGTGGCGGGCGGGGCAGGTGGGCGGAGACCTTGCGGGTGTCTGCCAGCGCCTGGGCGCAGATCGGGTCGGCGGCGTGCTTGGCGATCCAGGCCTTGACCTTGGCGCGAAACAACTGCTTTCGGCTCCAGTAGTGGTGGATCAGGTCCGGGCACTGGCGCACGTTGAGCGTGCGGTATGCGGATACCGACAGGCAGAACTCTTCCAGGGTGTAAGCGCCCTGGGCCATAGGGAACAGTTCGTCCATCAGCTCGATCGAGCGATCCAGAATGTGCGCATCCTGGCGCGTCAGACCCATGACGCCGGAATTGAGCAGCCACATGTCATCGTCTGCCAGGCCTTTGTCTGCCAGGTGCCGGGCCAGGGTCTTATACAGCACGCTTTCACGGTTATCGCCGTATTTGGCCTGGAAGGCATTGCACAGCACGGTGCCGGGAGCGACGCGTTCGAACAGCGCCATGGGCGAATCGTGGAAAAAAGTGTCGGTGTCGATCAGCAGGGCTCGCTCTGCCGTTTGCAGCACGTGGCGCAACAGCACGTGTTTGGTGCGGAAGTGGTAACCGTGGGGCTCGCTCCAGCGCTTGCGCGTGGCTTCGTCCAGCGTGTGCACCTGTACCGGCAGGCCGATATAGGGGGCAGCGTTGTCACTGAACACCTGAATGTCCAAGGGCATGTCCTGGGCACCGCCCAACTGCGTCAAGGCACTCGCGATGCTGAATACCGCTTCCTGATGGTAAGTCTCGGCACCGAAAACCAGGTAAACCAGTTGCGGGCGAGGAGTCGGGGACGCTGTATTCATGTACTGCTGGCTTCCATTCCGGGGATATGTAGATGAAAAAAAGCCCCCGTAATCACGAGGGCCCGGTGTTGCCATTAAACAGGCCTAGCGTGGCAGTTTAAGGTTGTTCCAGATAGCCAGGCTCGGCTCAGCCTGGTTAAGGGTATAGAAATGCAAGCCTGGCGCGCCACCTTGTAACAAACGTTCACACATTTCGCTGATGACCTGCTCACCAAACGCTTGGATGCTCTTGACGTCATCGCCGTAGGCTTCCAACTGCTTGCGCACCCAGCGTGGGATTTCTGCGCCGCAGGCGTCGGAGAAACGTGCCAGCTTGCTGTAGTTGGTGATCGGCATGATGCCCGGCACGATTGGGATATTCACACCCAGGGCCCGCACACGCTCGACGAAGTAGAAGTAGCTGTCGGCGTTGAAGAAGTATTGTGTGATCGCGCTGTCGGCGCCGGCGTTGGCCTTGCGCACGAAGTTCTTCAGATCTTCTTCGAAATTACGCGCCTGGGGGTGCATCTCCGGATAAGCCGCCACTTCGATATGGAAGTGATCGCCGCTTTCTTCGCGGATGAAGCTCACCAGGTCATTGGCGTAGCGCAGCTCACCGCTGGCCATGCCCATGCCGGACGGCAGGTCGCCACGCAGGGCGACGATGCGCTGGATGCCGGCAGCCTTGTATTGGGTCAGCAGGCCGCGCAGGTCGTCCTTGCTGTCGCCCACGCACGAGAGGTGCGGAGCGGCGGGAACTTTGACTTCGCTTTCCAGCTGCAACACGGTGTTGATCGTGCGATCACGGGTCGAACCGCCGGCGCCATAGGTGCAGGAAAAGAAGTCGGGATTATAGCTGGCCAACTGCTTGGCAGTCGCCATCAGTTTTTCATGCCCAGCATCGGTCTTGGTCGGGAAGAACTCGAAGCTGTAGCGACGGTCTTGGGACATGGGATATCTCCAGCTGCAAGTTGCAAGCTTCAGGCGGCAAGAGGGCGGTACGCCTGATCTTGTCGCGTGAAGCTCACATCGCGCAGCTGCTTAAGGAGCAATGAAGTAGCAAGTCTCTATCACAAGCGCTTTTACTGGCCGCTTGCAGCTGGAAACTTGCAGCTGCTTAGTAACGATAAGCGTGCGGCTTGAACGGGCCTTCGACGGTCACGCCGATGTAGTCGGCCTGGGTCTTGGTCAGTTGAGTCACGACGCCGCCGAAGCCGCGGACCATTTCCAGGGCCACTTCTTCGTCGAGCTTCTTCGGCAGCACTTCCACGGTCAGGCGTTCGGCTTTCTGGGCCGGCGACAGGTCGGCGTATTTCTGGCCGAACAGGAAGATCTGGGCCAGCACCTGGTTGGCGAACGAGCCGTCCATGATGCGGCTTGGGTGGCCGGTGGCGTTACCCAGGTTAACCAGACGGCCTTCAGCCAGCAGGATCAGGTAGTCGTCGTTCTGTGGGTCGAAATCGCCAGCGCCGGTACGGTGAACCTTGTGTACCTGCGGCTTCACTTCTTCCCATGCCCAGTTCTTGCGCATGAAAGCGGTGTCGATCTCGTTATCGAAGTGACCGATGTTGCACACAACAGCACGCTTTTTCAGGGCTTTGAGCATGTTCGCGTCGCACACATTCACGTTGCCGGTGGTGGTCACGATCAGGTCGATTTTACCCAGCAGGGCCTTGTCGATGCTGGCTTCGGTGCCGTCGTTGACGCCGTCGATGAACGGCGAAACCACTTCGAAACCGTCCATGCAGGCTTGCATGGCGCAGATCGGGTCGACTTCGGAAACTTTAACGATCATGCCTTCCTGGCGCAGGGATTGGGCCGAACCCTTGCCCACGTCACCGTAGCCGATCACCAGAGCTTGCTTGCCCGACAGCAGGTGGTCGGTACCGCGCTTGATCGCGTCGTTCAGGCTGTGACGGCAGCCATACTTGTTGTCGTTCTTGCTCTTGGTCACCGAGTCGTTGACGTTGATGGCCGGGATTTTCAGCTCGCCCTTGGCCAGCATGTCCAGCAGGCGGTGAACGCCGGTGGTGGTTTCTTCGGTCACGCCGTGGACGCGATCAAGGATGGCCGGGTATTTCTTGTGCAGCAGCTCGGTCAGGTCGCCGCCGTCGTCGAGGATCATGTTGGCATCCCACGGCGCGCCATCCTTGAGGATGGTTTGCTCCAGGCACCACTCGTACTCTTCTTCGGTCTCGCCTTTCCAGGCGAATACCGGGATACCGGCAGCAGCGATAGCGGCAGCGGCCTGGTCCTGAGTCGAGAAAATGTTGCAGGACGACCAACGCACTTCGGCACCCAGGGCAACCAGGGTTTCGATCAGCACGGCGGTCTGGATGGTCATGTGGATGCAGCCGAGGATCTTCGCGCCCTTGAGCGGTTGCTCTGCGGCGTACTTGCGACGCAGACCCATCAGGGCTGGCATTTCGGATTCGGCGATAAAGGTTTCGCGACGGCCCCAGGCGGCGAGGGACATGTCGGCGACTTTGTAGTCGTTGAAATCTGCAGGCGTGTTGACAGCGCTCATGAAGAGCCTCCATTCGTAGTGTGCGAATGGGCGCCGTTGTGCGTTTAGTATCAGGCCAGAACAACCAGGCCGGACAACGCCCCATCCGAGCCTGACAGGTTGAACCTGCTGCAGCGCCCCTCGGACAGGTGGCGGGAGAACGGTGGTGGCCGTTCGAAATCGGGGAGGATTATAGCTTTCTTTATCCGGCCAGTGGCAAGTAACACGCTACAAGCGGCAAGTTAGAGCGAATCGGCTTTTACTTGCAGCTTGTCGCTTAAAACTTGAAGCTGGGGCCGTAACCCAATCGCCAAACACCTCAGTCCCGGAGCCCCCATGAACTTCCACACCCGCAAATGGGTAAAACCTGAAGACCTCAATCCCAACGGCACCCTGTTCGGCGGCAGCCTGCTGCGCTGGATCGACGAAGAAGCGGCGATCTACGCGATTGTCCAGTTGGGCAACCAGCGCGTGGTGACCAAGTACATCTCCGAAATCAACTTCGTCAGCGCCTCGCGCCAGGGCGACATCATCGAACTGGGGATCACTGCCACCGAGTTCGGTCGCACCTCCATCACCCTCACCTGTGAAGTGCGCAACAAGATCACCCGCAAGAGCATCCTGACCGTCGAGAAGATGGTCTTCGTCAACCTCGGCGAAGACGGTTTGCCGGCCCCGCACGGGCGTACCGAGATCAGGTACGTCAAGGATCAGTTCAAGGAAGACGACATCAGCGAGTAATCCTTCGCGGGCCAGTGAACGCTATTGATCGGCCGTAGGTCGTACCTGAACATCGCCCCCCTGTTCAGGTATCACCATGGCCACGCAAGAAGACGGCAAGACCCCCAACCTGTCGCAGGAAGAGCAACAGGATGTAGACGACAACCAGCCGCCTCGCGCGGCGGTACTGCATGAAATTATCCGCACCCAGGGCGACCAGGAACTCGAGCGCAATGTTGCGGCGTTGTGGTGGTCGGCGCTGGCCGCGGGCTTGACCATGGGCCTGTCGCTGATGGCCATGGGATTGCTCAATTCGCGCCTGCCCGAGGGTGAGGCGTTCAAGGTGATCGCCAGCTTCGGTTACTGCGCGGGCTTTTTGGCGGTGATCCTCGCGCGCCAGCAGCTGTTTACCGAAAACACCCTGACGGCGGTGTTGCCGGTAATGAGCAAACCCACACTGGCGAACGCCGGACGCTTATTGCGGCTGTGGTCGGTGGTGCTGGTGGGCAACCTCTGCGGCACCTTGCTGGTGGCGTATGTGATGTTGCATTTGCCGATCTTCGACACAAAGACCGACCAGGCTTTCCTGGAGATCGGGCGCAAGATCATGGAAAACAGCCCCGGCCAGATGTTTGCCAAAGGCATCGTCTCCGGCTGGATGATCGCCACCATGGTGTGGATGATCCCATCGATGGAAAGCGCCAAGATGTGGATCATCATATTGATCACTTACCTCATGGCGCTGGGGGATTTCACCCATATCGTGGTGGGGTCTGCCGAAGTGTCTTACCTGGTGTTTGCCGGTGAGTTGCCGTGGAAGGATTTCTGGCTGGTGTTCGCCGGCCCCACGCTGGCCGGCAATATTATCGGGGGCAGCTTTATCTTCGCCCTGATCAGCCATGCGCAGATTCGCAGTGAGGGCAGCTTGCCCGGCAAAAAGGCGGCGGACCCGAGGCATCCGCCGCGGGTTAATAAGAATCAGCGAGGCTGAGTTGCGCAAGCGCTAAAAACTTTACGCAAAATTTATGGGGCTCAAAGGCTGCCTGTCCGATACTGCGCGGCGCTAATTCGGCAGGTTACCTTTCCATGTCTCTCGCAGCACTGAGGCTCGTTGGCTTCATCCTGGGCATTTTTTTGATCACGCTGGCCGTGAGCATGGTCATTCCGATGCTCACGTTGGTGGTGTTTGAGCGCAGCGATGATCTGTCGGCCTTTCTCTGGTCGAGTGTGATTACACTCATCTGCGGCCTCCTGTTGGTCGCGCGCGGGCGACCCGAGACGGCCCAGCTCCGCCCCAGGGACATGTACCTGCTGACTACCGCCAGTTGGGTCGTGGTTTGCACATTTGCGGCATTACCCATGGTATTGATCAGCAAGATCAGCTACACCGATGCTTTTTTTGAAACCATGTCCGGCATCACCACCACGGGTTCAACCATTCTGGTCGGTCTGGATAGCGCCTCGCCGGGGTTATTGATCTGGCGCTCAATGTTGCACTGGCTCGGTGGTATCGGTTTTATCGGCATGGCTGTAGCGATCCTTCCGTTATTGCGAGTGGGGGGCATGCGTCTTTTTCAGACAGAGTCCTCAGACTGGTCGGAGAAAGTCACGCCCCGCTCCCACGTGGCGGCCAAATCCATTCTCTTTCTCTACCTGGGCCTTACCAGCGCGGGCGCGCTGGTGCTCTGGATGTGCGGCATGACGCCATTCGAAGCGATCAACCATGCAATGTCGTTGATCTCAACGGGTGGGTTCTCAACCTCGGATGCGTCACTCGGACACTGGCCGCAGCCCGCGATTCACTGGGCAGCCGTGGTTATCATGATTATGGGCAGCCTGCCCTTTACCCTATACGTCGCCACGTTACGTGGTCATCGGCGTGCACTGATCAACGATCATCAGGTTCGGGGTTTTATTGGGTTCCTGATCGTCACTTGGCTGATTGTGGGGACGTGGCTGTGTTTGCACAGTGATTACGGTTGGTGGGATGCGTTTCGACTCGTGGCGGTCAATGTCACCTCGGTCGTCACGACGACGGGCATTGCGGTCGGCGATTACACGTTGTGGGGCAGCTTCGCCGTTCTGTTGTTCTTTTATCTGACGTTCGTCGGTGGATGCTCGGGCTCCACGGCTGGCGGCCTCAAAATCTTTCGCTTTCAGGTAGCAGCCGCGTTGTTGGTCAGTAGTTTGAAACAACTGATCCATCCAAGGGCCGTGATACAGAAAAAGTACAACGGCCATCCCATTGACGAAGAGATCGTGCGTTCGCTTTTGACCTTTTCATTTTTTTTCACCATCACCATTGCAATGATTGCCCTGGGGCTCGGCTTGATCGGGCTCGATTGGACGACGGCGTTGAGTGGTGCCGCTACGGCGGTATGCAATGTCGGACCGGGTGTGGGCGCGATCATCGGGCCTGCCGGAAATTTCTCCTCACTTCCTGATGCCGCAAAATGGTTGCTGACGATTGGCATGCTGCTGGGACGCCTGGAGATACTCACCGTGCTGGTATTGATCACACCGGTTTTTTGGCGTTACTAGTGCGAGACGTGGATGCTGTCGGCGGGCGAGCGCGATAGAACCTTTTACTGCGTCATGGCTCATAGCGTTAGGTGCGACTTGGGGTTTTTACTGCTAGAACTCCAGTTGATGCATAAAACGACAAAAGGACGACGTGATGACGGCTGCTTTCTGGTGTGTGTTGATCGCCATTTTTCTGCCTTACCTGTGTACAGGTGTGGCCAAGTTCAGTGGCGGCAAATTTGGCGCGCGTGACAATCACGACCCGCGGGCTTTTCTGGATAACCTCGAGGGGATCGCCAAGCGCGCCCACAGTGCACAGCTCAACAGCTTTGAAGTTACCCCGGCGTTCGCGGCGGCGGTGATTATCGCTCACCTGGCCGGCACGGCCGAGTTGGTGACTATCAACGTGCTGGCCGTGTTGTTCATAACCAGCCGCCTGCTGTACATCATTTGCTACCTGGCTGACTGGGCGATCCTGCGCTCGCTAGTGTGGGCGGTGGGTATGGCGCTGATTGCGAGTTTCTTTTTTGTCTCGATCTAAACGTTAATGCACACCTGTGTGGGCGGGTTTGTGCTTGTTGTGGTGAGCGGGTAGCCCGCTCACCACGGAAAAACTCCTCGCTCGACACGACCTGTCAGCTCCCGGCAGGCGCATCCGGCACCTGCGGCAACGCCGCGCCTTTGGGCCACAACATCCAGATCTGTCCCTGCTGCTTCATATTTCCCGCCAGTTCACCCGCTGCATTGCCGGTGCCCCAGAACAAATCCGCGCGTACTTCGCCGGTGATGGCGCCGCCGGTATCCTGCGCCGCAACCGGGCGCGCCAGTGGCGTGCCGTCAGGCTTGGTGGTCGACAGCCACAACAGGCTGCCCAGCGGAATGACCTTGCGATCGACCGCTACGCTGTAGCCGGCGGTGAGTGGCACGTTCAGCGACCCACGTGGGCCTTCATTACTGTCGGGGCGGGCACTGAAGAACACGTAGCTGGGGTTGCTGGCCAGCAGTTGCGGGATCCGCTCTGGATGCGCCTTGGCCCAGGCGCTGATGGCGCCCATGGTCACGTCTTCTTTCTTCAGCTCGCCTTGCTCTACCAGCCAGCGGCCGATAGGGCGATAGGGGTAGCCATTCTGGTCGCCATAACCGACGCGCAACTGGCGCCCATCTTTGAGTTGAATACGGCCCGAACCCTGGATCTGTAGAAATTGCAGGTCCATCGGATCTGTCAGCCAGGCAATCGGTTTGGCGGTGGAGCCTTGCCCGTTGATCGCGCCTGCATCGTCGTAGGGTTTGAGCACGCGGCCTTCAAGGCGACCGCGCAGGCGCTTGCCCTTGAGCTCGGGGTAAATGCTCTCCAGGTTGACGATGATCAAGTCATCCGGCACGCCGTATACCGGCACATGGGCGGTCGCGGTCTTTGTCAGGCTGCCGGGGTAGACCGGTTCGTAGTAGCCGGTGATCAAGCCGTTCGGAGTGTTGTCGGCCGAACGCAGGCCGAACACATCCAGGCGCTCCTGGAGAAAGCTGCGTACTGCCATGGCATTGCCCGGCACGGTGGCGGCTGCGGCGCAGGTCGTGCCCCAGACCGGGTCGGCCTTGAGGCGTTGGCAGGCGCTGCGCCAGGATTCAAAGCCGGCCAGCAAGTCGCTGTCGGACACGGCGGGCAGAGCGTCCCACGGCGCGCTTACGTAGGTGGCGACGGCATGGGGTTTGGCGGGCTCGTCTTTGGCGGTTTCCTTGCCGGCATTGTTGCCCGCATCGCAACCGGCCAGTAGCGCAATCATTGGCAGCGCCCACAGCAGGCGGCTCCGGGGTTTCAGCGTGAGGTTCATACAAACAATTCCTGAAGCGATTGCCCACGCCGTACTGTCGCGGGACAACCCTTATTATTAATAGGGCTATTGGTCTTTGCGGGCGGGGCGAGGATACTGGCCGCCGTTTCCTGTGACCCTGAGCCACCATGACTTTTAAAAAAATGACGGTTGTACTGCTGGCCTGCCTGACGCTGTCCGCCTGCGGCGGTGTTGATCCGAATTCGCCGCTGGGCCAGCGCAAGGCGATCTTCAAGCAGATGCTCAAGACCGCTGAAGACCTGGGCGGCATGCTGCGTGGGCGCATCCCGTTCGACGGCGCGAAATTCGCCGAAGGCGCGGTCAAACTCGACGCGTTGTCTCATGAGCCGTGGCAGCACTTTCCGAGTGTGCGCGAGGAAGATCACACCAGCGCCAAGGATGACGTGTGGCAAAAACAGGCGCAGTTCCAGCAGTTGGCCCGCGACCTGGAAGCGGCCACCGGTGAATTGGTGATCGCCAGCCAAGTGCAGCCTTACAAGGCCAGCAATCTGGCACCTGCCGTGCAGAAAGTCGAAGATGCCTGCAGCGCCTGCCATAAACAGTTCCGCGACCACTGACCGGTTTTACTGATCGAGCTCTTCCACTGCGTCCTGCAACTCTTTGCGGGACTCGGCGAGCTTGTCTTTACGCTTGTTGATCTTATCTGCGTCGCCCTTTTTCATCGCCTTGTCGAGGTCGGCCTGACGGCGGCTGACTTCGTGTTTGGCATCGAGCACCTTGTTTTCCCGTTCTTTTTTCAGGGCTGCGTCGGTGCAGTTGGCGGTGACCTCGCTCAAGGCTTTTTCCAGGCCAGCCTGTTGGTCGCTATTGCCGTGGGCCTTGGCCTGTTCGATCTGGGTGCTGATGGCTTGGCGCTTGGCAGCACAGCCGGTGAGTTGCGGGGCTTCTTCGGCCAGCAGCGGCGTCGCCATGCAGCTTGCAACGGTCAGCAGGGCAAAAGGGGCTAGAAATTTCATGTGGAACTCCAGGATCGCAAATGGCAGGGTGAATTCTGCGGTGGTTTAAAGGCGGCCGGGTGGGGTTCAAAACCCGTCGATCCCGGCCACGCGTAATGTCTCGGCCAGCGCCTGTACCTGCGGGTCGCGAAAGAAAGCGCTCAGCTGCGCCGCACGACGCGGGCCTATGCCATCAATGGCCAGCCAGGCTTGACTGTCTCTGGCGACCAGTGTCTGCCAACCGCCCTCCAGGTTGCTGCGTGCCACAGGCGGTACGCCCAAGGCTTTGAGCCATTGTGCAAAGGGTCGCTGCCGCGCGCTTTGGAGGCTGTCGAGCACGCGTGTGCGCCTGTGATCGCCCAAGCCATCAATGGTAGCAAGCTCTGCTGCGTCAAGGGTCAACCAATCGAGAAAGCCTGCGATTAGACCGGCCTGGATCAATACGTTCCACGTCTCGCGCCCCATGTGAGGCAAGGCCAGGCCCTGATTACTGCTCAACCAGGCGAGGCGCGCGAGCAATTGTTCTTCGCAGCCAGGGTCCAGTTGCCAGCAACTCAAGGCATGAAAGTCCCGAGGTTCGGGCACTGGCAGGTCGACTCTGGTGCTATTGCGCAAAATCACATCGTCCAGCCGGGGGATCACCTGCCCGGCGAGGCTGATGGACACTTGGTCGCCAGGGCGAATATCCAGTGCTTGCCAGCGCTTCAACGAGCCGGCGCTGACTCGGCTGATTTGCCGGTCATCGAGGCGCACCGGCTCCAACTCCAGGATGGGCGTAATGCGCCCGGTGCGCCCGATTTTGAAGTGAACCTTGCGCACCAGTGCCAAGGCTTTGGATGCCGGGTACTTCCAGGCGACAGCCCAGTAAGGTGCGCTGACCTGCCAACGTTCGGCGGGCGCGCGCAGTGCCTGGTGCAGCACCACGCCGTCACTGGCAAATGGCAGTGGGTGGTCATACCAATAGGTGCGCCAGTAAGCGGCTTCGGTGATGTTGCGCACGGGGTGGCTGTAGCGCTGGCTGTCAGTGAACCCCCAGCGAGCCAGGATGGCCAGGCGTTCGCTGAACGCTGTCGGGCCTTCTGGCCACGACCAGACGAACAGGCCGATGCCGGCAGCGTCGGCGTCGCTGAGCCGTCGGCGGTTCATCAGTCCGGCCACTTTGCTGCGGGCATTGAGCCCACCTTCTGTTGATTGCACATGGTTGTCGAGGCGCCAATAGAGTTCGCCTTGCAGCACCAGGTCGATGGGCTCCGGCAGTTGCTGGACGATGCCTGGAATCTTGCGCGCAGACGCTGACCAGTCCTGGCCGAGTGCGCCGTCGCCGCGGCTGATCAGCTGCTTCAACCGGCCCTGGCGGTACACGAGAGTCACCGCGACGCCATCGACTTTGGGTTGCACCCACACATCCTGGCGCGTGCTCAGCCAGGTGTCGACGGCGTGTTCATCCAGCAGTTTATCCAGGCCGGTGTGGGCAACCGGGTGAGGCAAGGTGCCCCGCGAAGTGGCCAGCGGGTTGTCTGGCGCTGCGGTGGGCGAGGCGACACACCGGCGCCACAGGGTGAGACGTTGGCGAGCCTGGTCGTAGAGTTCATCACTGACGGGGGATTGGCCGAGGCGGTGGTAGCTGTCATCCCACAGACGGACCTGTTCGGCTAGGGTGCCGACCTGTGTTCGAGCCTCATCGGGGCAGTCTTCAGCCCAGGCCCAGGAGGAAAACGCGATGAATAAAAAAGCGATCAGTAAGAGCATCTTGAGCATCCTTGCTCGAAAGGGGCGCCCAGCCTAAATGATCCGCGCGACCACAAAAAAGCCCCGACGGCGCGGGGCTTTTTACGGCGTGTTTCTGTTTACTTGAACAGACCGCCCAGGGCTTTCACGGCATCTGGCTTATCCGCTTTGGCTTCCTGGGTTTGCTGCTTGGCGTCGGCTTTAGCCTGGGCTACAGCAAGTTTGTCACAACCTTTGTTGATCTGGTCTTGCGCCGCTTTGAAGGCTTTGACTTTCAGGGCGTCTTTGCTGGCTTCGGCGGCATCGATCTTGACTTGCAGGTCGGCCGATTGCTTCTGGCAGTCGCCGGAGTTGCCGCCACCCAACTGGGACGTCAGGGCACCGCTCAGTGCGCTCAGGTCGGCGGCGTGGGCCGGCAGGGCGAACAGGCTGAGCAACAGGGCGGCAGGGGCGAGCGTGGAGATGCGCATGAGAAACCTCAATGTTCGATTGCCGTGCGCTGAATAATCCCGGGCTGGCGCAGGGCAATATCCAAATAAGGTAGAGGGCCCGAGAGGGCGCGGATTCTAGTGGGCCATTATTTGGCCTGCAAGGTTTGGATCCAAAAAATGTGACCGTCACCGCGAATCGTCAGCCAATAAAAAGCCCCGCCGGTCAAACCCGGCAGGGCTTTTTGAAACCGCGAGCGATTACAGGCCGGCAGCGATGCGCAGGTCGTTGGCGCGGTCGGTTTTTTCCCAGGTGAAGGTGGTGAAAGTGTCGTCACCCACGGTCTTCTGCGCAGGGGTACGGCCAAAGTGGCCGTAGGCTGCGGTTTCCTGGTACATCGGGTGCAGCAGATCAAGCATGGTGGTGATCGCGTAAGGGCGCAGGTCGAAGATCTCGCGCACCAGTTTGACGATCTTGTCATCGCTGATCTTGCCGGTGCCGAAGGTATTCAGCGAGATCGACGTAGGCTGGGCCACGCCGATTGCGTACGACACCTGGATCTCGCAACGCTCGGCAAGGCCCGCAGCGACGATGTTCTTGGCCACGTAACGACCGGCGTACGCCGCGGAACGGTCGACCTTGGATGGGTCTTTACCGGAGAACGCGCCACCGCCGTGACGGGCCATGCCGCCGTAGCTGTCGACGATGATCTTGCGACCAGTGAGGCCGCAGTCACCCACCGGGCCACCGATGATGAACTGGCCGGTCGGGTTGATGTGGAACTGGGTGTCCTTGCTCAGCAGTTCGGCAGGCAGTACGTGCTTGACGATCAGCTCCATCACGCCTTCACGCAGGTCTGCGTAGGAAACGTCCGGGTTGTGCTGGGTCGACAGTACAACGGCGTCGATGCCGACGACTTTGCCGCCTTCGTAGCGGCAGGTCACCTGGGACTTGGCGTCCGGGCGCAGCCATGGCAGCAGGCCGGATTTACGCGCTTCGGCCTGACGTTGTACCAACTGGTGCGAGAAGGTGATCGGTGCAGGCATCAGCACGTCGGTTTCGTTGCTGGCGTAGCCGAACATCAGGCCCTGGTCGCCGGCGCCCTGGTCTTCCGGCTTGGCGCGGTCGACACCTTGGTTGATGTCTGGAGACTGCTTGCCGATGATGTTCATCACGCCGCAGGTCGCACCGTCGAAACCGACGTCGGAGCTGTTGTAGCCGATGTCGGTGATCACATCACGAACGATCTGCTCCAGGTCAACCCAGGCTGTGGTGGTCACTTCGCCGGCGATGATCGCTACACCGGTTTTCACCAGAGTCTCGCACGCCACGCGGGCGAACTTGTCTTCAGCAATGATGGCGTCCAGCACCGCATCAGAAATCTGGTCGGCGATTTTGTCCGGATGCCCTTCAGACACGGACTCGGAGGTGAAAAGGGAGTATTCGCTCATCTCGATGTTTTCCTGATATTACCGATGGTGAGTGTCGCCAGCCGGTCGCTGAAAATGGCGGACCTGTATCTGGAAACCATTACGTAAGCCTACATAGAGGCTTTCCCCGGGAACGAGCCCCGCAGCGGTGGCCCAACGGGCCAGATCGTCCTGTTCAAAACCCAACCAGAGATCACCGCAGGCCTCCCTGGCCCAATTCTGGTTGTGGCTGCATAAATCCGTAACCAAGAGGCTACCGCCGGGGTGCAGCAACCCGGCCATTTGCTTGAGGGCGTCGGCGGGAGCGGCGAAATGGTGCAAGACCATGTTCAGCACCACGCAGTCGGCCCGCAGGCTGGTGTCATTCAGGGCGTCGGCCAACTGCAGGCTGACGTTGCCCAGCGCTTCGCGTTCGCACAATTGGCGCGCCAGTTCGAGCATCGCCGGGCTGTTATCCAGCGCCGTGACCTGGTGAAAACGCCGCGCCAGGTCCGGCAGGAAACCGCCATCTCCAGGCCCGACTTCCAGTGCTGTGGCTTTCTCACTGAAGCTCAGCTTGTCGAGCAGCGCCAGTACGCTGTCGCGGTATTGGGCAAGGCCGGCGATCAGGTCTTGCTGGGCGCGAAACTTCTCTGCCACCCGTGCGAAAAAGTCCTGGCTCGCGGCTGCGCGTTGCCCATGAACCTGGCTGATACGCGCCTGCACGTCGCCTGGCAGGTTCAGGTTGTCCACTTCTTCCAGCAGCGCGGCGTGCAGCTTGCCGCCGAGCAGGTCGGTGTGGGGCAGGGCGCGGCGGTAAAAAATCGCATTGCCTTCGCGGCGGGTGGCCACCAGATCGGCCTGGGACAGCACCTTCAAATGGTGGCTCATGCCGGACTGACCAATGGCGAAGATCTGCGCCAGTTCCAGTACGCCGAAGGAGTCGTTGGTCAGTGCACGCAAGACGTTCAAGCGCAACGGGTCACCGGCTGCCTTGCACAAGGCTGCCAGTTCATCGCCGTCGTCGGGACGCAGTGAGGGCACGGATAGGTTCATAAGGCCAGCAGTCTAGTGACGGGGTGGGCTCCTCGCAAGGCCAATATCAAAAAGTTTTGATATTGGTCGATAAGTGGCGGTTATAAGCAGGCGCTATAGCCTTTAGACGAACGCGTAGTCGGATTCTGCAAGTCAATGGCGCGCAAACCGCAGGAAAAACACCTGCAAGTGACTATCTGTCATTGCCCGCAGGCGGTGGCTGAGGGAAAATGCCGGTCCTTTTTTCCCGTTTCTTTTACGCAACCCCCAGGAGATCAGCGATGCCCAGCCGTCGTGAGCGTGCCAACGCCATTCGTGCCCTCAGCATGGATGCCGTGCAAAAAGCCAACAGCGGCCATCCCGGTGCCCCGATGGGCATGGCGGATATCGCCGAAGTACTTTGGCGTGACTATCTGAAACACAACCCAAGCAATCCATCGTTCGCCGACCGCGACCGCTTCGTGCTGTCCAACGGCCACGGCTCGATGCTGATCTACTCGCTGCTGCACCTGACCGGCTACGACGTCACCATCGATGACCTCAAGAGCTTCCGCCAGCTGCACAGCCGCACCCCGGGGCACCCGGAATTCGGCTACACCCCAGGCGTCGAGACCACCACCGGTCCCCTGGGCCAAGGCCTGGCCAACGCCGTTGGCTTCGCGCTGGCTGAAAAAGTCCTGGGCGCACAGTTCAACCGCCCTGGCCACGACATCGTCGACCACCACACCTATGTGTTCCTGGGTGATGGCTGCATGATGGAAGGCATCTCCCACGAAGTCGCTTCCCTGGCCGGCACCCTGGGCCTGGGCAAGCTGATCGCGTTCTACGATGACAACGGCATCTCCATCGACGGCGAAGTCGAAGGCTGGTTCACCGATGACACGCCTAAGCGTTTCGAAGCCTACAACTGGCAAGTGATCCGCAATGTCGACGGCCACGATCCGGAAGAGATCAAGATTGCCATCGACACCGCTCGCAAGAGCGCGCAGCCGACCCTGATCTGCTGCAAGACCACCATCGGCTTCGGCTCGCCGAACAAACAAGGTAAAGAAGACTGCCACGGCGCCCCACTGGGTGACGCGGAAATCGCCCTGACCCGTGAAGCGCTGAAGTGGAACCACGGTCCGTTCGAAATCCCGGCCGACATCTATGCCGAGTGGGATGCCAAGGAAAAAGGCCTGGCGACAGAAGCCGAGTGGGACCAGCGCTTTGCTGCCTACTCCGCCGAGTTTCCGGAACTGGCCAACGAACTGGTACGTCGTCTGGCCGGTGACCTGCCTGCCGACTTCTCGGAGAAAGCCTCGGCCTATATCGCTGAAGTGGCGGCCAAGGGCGAAACCATCGCCAGCCGTAAAGCCAGCCAGAACACCCTGAATGCCTTTGGCCCGTTGCTGCCTGAGTTCCTCGGCGGTTCGGCCGACCTGGCCGGTTCCAACCTGACCCTGTGGAAAGGCTGCAAAGGTGTCTCGGCTGAAGACGCCAGCGGCAACTACATGTACTACGGTGTGCGTGAATTCGGCATGAGCGCCATCATGAACGGCGTGTCCCTGCACGGCGGCCTGGTGCCTTACGGCGCGACCTTCCTGATGTTCATGGAATACGCCCGCAATGCCGTACGCATGGCCGCGCTGATGAAAAAGCGTGTGATCCATGTCTACACCCACGACTCCATCGGCCTGGGCGAAGACGGCCCGACGCACCAGCCGGTCGAGCAATTGACCAGCCTGCGCACCACGCCGAACCTCGATTGCTGGCGCCCAGCCGACGCGGTGGAATCCGCCGTGGCCTGGAAGCATGCCATCGAGCGTAAGGACGGCCCTTCGGCGCTGATCTTCTCGCGCCAGAACCTGCAACACCAGGTGCGTACCGACGCGCAGATCGCCGACATCAGCCGTGGCGGCTACGTGCTCAAGGACTGCATCGGCGAGCCGGAGCTGATCCTGATCTCCACCGGTTCCGAAGTGGGCCTGACCGTTCAGGCGTACGACAAGCTGACCGCCCAGGGCCGCAACGTGCGTGTGGTGTCCATGCCTTGCACCAGCGTGTTCGAAGCCCAGGACGCCGGCTACAAGCAATCGGTCCTGCCGTTGCAGGTCAGCGCACGTATCGCCATCGAAGCGGCGCACGCCGACTACTGGTACAAGTACGTGGGCCTGGAAGGCCGCGTGATCGGCATGACCACCTACGGTGAGTCGGCGCCGGCGCCAGCGTTGTTTGAAGAGTTCGGTTTCACCCTGGAAAACATCCTGGGTCAGGCTGAAGAGCTGCTGGAAGACTAAGTCAGTCTGCGTTGTCTGGACTGGCGCTATCGCGGGCAAGCCCGCTCCCACATTTGGATCTCGGTCTATTGTGGGAGCGGGCTTGCCCGCGATGGCGTCAGAGCATTCAACACCGAACTAACCTTGATCGAGAACCCCATGCACCAACCGCGTCCTTACAAAGTTGCACTCAACGGCTACGGCCGCATTGGTCGTTGCGTCTTGCGTGCGCTGTTCGAGCGAGGTGCGGCGGCCGGGTTTGAAATTGTCGCGATCAACGATTTGGCCGACATGGCCAGCATCGAATACCTGACACGCTTTGACTCCACCCACGGCCGCTTTCCCGGCGAAGTGCGGGTCGATGGCGATTGTCTGCATATCAACGGCGACTGCGTACAAGTACTGCGCAGTGCCACCCCCGAGGGCATCGACTGGGCGGCGCTCGGCGTCGACCTGGTGCTGGAATGCTCCGGTGCCTATAACACCCGTGCCGATGGCCAGCGTTTCCTCGACGCCGGCGCGCCGCGAGTGCTGTTTTCCCAGCCAATGGCCAGTGAGGCGGATGTCGACGCCACCATCGTCTACGGCATCAACCAGGATGGCCTGACCGGCCGTGAACTGCTGGTGTCCAACGCCTCCTGCACCACCAACTGCAGCGTGCCGTTGTTGCGTCTGCTGGATCAGGCGATCGGCATCGATTATGTGTCGATTACCACGATCCACTCGGCGATGAACGACCAGCCGGTGATCGACGCCTATCACCATGAAGACCTGCGCCGTACCCGCTCGGCGTTCCAGTCTGTGATTCCGGTGTCCACCGGCCTGGCCCGTGGCATCGAACGCCTGCTGCCGGAACTTGCCGGGCGAATTCAGGCCAAAGCGGTACGGGTGCCGACGGTGAACGTGTCCTGCCTGGACATCACCTTGCAAACCGTGAGCGACACCGATGCCGTGGAGGTCAACCGGATTCTGCGCGACGCCGCCACCAGCGGTCCGCTCAAAGGCTTGCTGGCCTACACCGAGTTGCCCCACGCCAGTTGTGATTTCAACCATGACCCGCATTCGGCGATTGTCGATGCCAGCCAGACCCGCGTTTCCGGCCCGAGGCTGGTGAACATCCTGGCCTGGTTCGACAACGAGTGGGGTTTTGCCAACCGCATGCTGGACGTTGCAGAGCACTTTCTGCACGTTGCCTCCAAACAACCTCAACAGTAATTCAGGAACTGCGACCCATGACCGTGTTGAAGATGACCGACCTCGATCTGCAAGGTAAGCGCGTGCTGATTCGCGAAGACCTCAACGTCCCAGTCAAGGACGGTGTTGTCACCAGCGATGCGCGAATCCTGGCCTCGCTGCCGACCATCAAGCTGGCCCTGGAAAAAGGCGCGGCCGTGATGGTCTGCTCCCACCTGGGTCGTCCGACCGAAGGTGAGTTCTCCGCCGAAAACAGCCTCAAGCCTGTGGCCGACTACCTGAGCCGTGCCCTGGGGCGCGAGGTGCCGCTGGTCGCTGATTACCTGGGCGGCGTTGATGTGAAGGCCGGCGACATCGTGCTGTTCGAAAACGTGCGCTTCAACAAGGGCGAGAAAAAGAACAGCGACGAACTGGCTCAGCAGTACGCGGCCCTGTGCGACGTGTTCGTGATGGACGCGTTCGGCACCGCACACCGCGCTGAAGGTTCGACCCACGGCGTGGCCAAGTTCGCCAAAGTCGCGGCGGCCGGCCCGCTGCTGGCGGCTGAACTGGATGCGCTGGGCAAGGCCCTGGGCGCTCCGGCACAACCGATGGCCGCCATCGTGGCGGGCTCCAAGGTGTCCACCAAGCTGGACGTGCTCAACAGCCTGAGCCAGATCTGCAACCAATTGATCGTCGGCGGCGGCATTGCCAACACGTTCCTGGCGGCCGCCGGCCACCCGGTGGGCAAGTCCCTGTATGAGCCGGACTTGCTGGACACTGCACGTGCCATCGCGGCGAAAGTCAGCGTGCCATTGCCGGTTGACGTGGTTGTGGCCAAGGAATTCGCCGAAAGCGCCACCGCCACCGTCAAGCTGATTGCTGACGTGGCCGACGACGACATGATCCTGGACATCGGTCCGCAAACCGCGGCCAATTTCGCTGAACTGCTCAAAGCGTCCCAGACCATCCTGTGGAACGGCCCGGTCGGCGTGTTCGAATTTGACCAGTTCGGCAACGGCACCAAAGTGCTGGCCAAGGCGATCGCAGAAAGCTCGGCATTCTCGATTGCCGGCGGCGGCGACACCCTGGCGGCCATCGATAAATATGGCGTTGCTGAGCAGATCTCCTACATTTCTACCGGTGGCGGCGCATTCCTGGAGTTTGTCGAAGGCAAAGTCCTGCCTGCCGTTGAAGTGCTGGAAACCCGGGCCAAAGGTTAAGGCGCGTGATCCGGACAAGGAGTCTTTCCATGATCAAGTCGTTGGCATTGGTGATCGCAGCGGGCCTGTTGGCCGGCTGCGGCAGCACGCCAAACGCAGCGCCTGAGGCCAAAACGCCCGCAGCGGCGCAGAAAAAGAGCTGCTACCAGGCTGACTGGCAAGCCGAGACCATGCCGGTGATCAACAAGCGCATCGGCAACGAACGGCTGGAGAAATACGACTCCGCGCCCAACGGTCAGGAACAGGGTTGCCCTTGACGGGTCTGATCAACTAACCGACAGCAGTGACGGCCCCTGGGCCGTCGTTCGAGGATTGGCAATGAAAGGCGTTTTCGCCCTGGCAGCCCTGGCTTTACTGGCCGGCTGCAGCAGCATGAACATGTTCAACAAGGCCGAGCCGCAAGGTCAGTGGACCACCTGGACCTGCGACAGCAAGGCTGAGGTCAATTGGCGCTTCGCTGACGCGGCCAAATCCGAGGTTGATGTACGCCTGGGTGGTTCCGACCAGGTTTACCGCCTTAAACAGGACGTTGCCGCCTCGGGCGTGCTGTACAGCAACGACCAGTTGGCGTTTCACACAAAAGGTGAGGAAGGCCTGGTTTACTGGGTTGCCACCGACGATTTGATCGGGCGCGGCTGCAAGGCCCAATAAGATCTCGAATTTGACTGGATCCAAATCCACTGATTGGGTTCAAAGATCGAATGCGCGCTGGGCCTCACACAGCAATAACGATTCAGCAGGCCAGGTGTGCAAACCCTGACCGGCAATAACTTGAATAGCAGCCGCCGCTACGGCAGGCTTGCACGATTAACGACCCTCGACCGGGAGAGACAACACAATGGCACTTATCAGCATGCGTCAAATGCTGGACCACGCAGCCGAGTTCGGCTACGGCGTCCCAGCCTTTAACGTCAACAACCTTGAGCAGATGCGCGCCATCATGGAAGCCGCTGACAAGACCGACTCCCCAGTGATCGTCCAGGCTTCGGCTGGTGCGCGCAAATACGCCGGCGCCCCATTCCTGCGTCACCTGATCCTCGCCGCGATCGAAGAGTTCCCGCACATCCCGGTGTGCATGCACCAGGACCACGGCACCAGCCCTGACGTGTGCCAGCGCTCCATCCAGCTGGGCTTCAGCTCGGTGATGATGGACGGCTCCCTTGGCGAAGACGGCAAGACCCCGACCGATTACGAGTACAACGTACGCGTCACCCAACAAACCGTCGCCATGGCTCACGCCTGCGGCGTTTCGGTTGAAGGCGAGCTGGGCTGCCTGGGTTCACTGGAAACCGGTATGGCCGGCGAAGAAGACGGCATCGGCGCCGAAGGCGTGCTGGATCACAGCCAGATGCTGACCGACCCGGAAGAAGCCGCCGACTTCGTGAAGAAGACCCAGGTGGACGCCCTGGCCATTGCCATCGGCACCAGCCACGGCGCTTACAAGTTCACCAAGCCGCCTACCGGCGACGTGCTGGCCATCGACCGCATCAAGGAAATCCACAAGCGCATCCCCAACACCCACCTGGTGATGCACGGTTCCTCTTCGGTCCCGCAAGAATGGCTGGCGATCATCAACCAGTACGGCGGCGACATCAAAGAAACCTACGGCGTACCGGTTGAAGAAATCGTCGAAGGCATCAAGTACGGCGTGCGCAAGGTCAACATCGACACCGATCTGCGCCTGGCATCCACCGGTGCGATGCGTCGCCTGATGGCCACCAACCCGAGCGAATTCGACCCGCGTAAATTCTTCGGCGCCACCGTGACCGCCATGCGTGATGTGTGTATCGCACGTTATGAAGCGTTTGGTACTGCCGGCAATGCGTCGAAGATCAAGCCGATCTCGCTGGAAGCGATGTACCAGCGGTATTTGAAAGGTGAGTTGAACGCCAAGGTCAACTAAGCCTCAGGCGTTTACGGAAAGCCCGCAGCGATGCGGGCTTTTTTGTGGATGGGATCTGGTCAGTCCGCGAAGTTCCGCAGGCTTTTATCCTTCACTCGTGATCTATATCCAACTTGGAAAACGTAACCTTCGCGCCTTCTTTGCTATTGCCACTGTTGTCCTGCACATAGGTGCCCGCTTTGAAATACAACGGCTTGGCCGCCCAGGCGGCACCGATGCGTTCGTTCCATTCGCTGTCGGCGGCGTACACGCTGAGCAGCCCGGCTTTGTTGAGGTTGATCACGTAGGTAAAGCTTTTTTCCAGCGGCACATTGGAGGCGACGATAATCACGCGGCTCTCGTCTTCATCCGGGCGCATGCGCACTTTGGCCACGATGTTGCCGGTCTGGGTTTTTTCCTTGAACTGGTATTCGAGTTTGATCAGCGGTTTTTGGCTGTCATAGGCGTGGATCTGGCCGATGACGATCTTGCCGGTGGAAGGCACTTGGTTGACGGCCAGTGTGGCGCGCAGAAAATTGTCGGCCTCGGGGTAGGTCCAATTGCGCAGGCGGCCATCGGCGTAGGTTTCGCGCAGTTCGCTGCGCGGGTAGATGGCGTTTTCGGTGCGGGTGCCGGTCACAGGGGTCCAGAATTGCACGTTGCTGCCTTCGGCCTGGAAGTACTGGTCGTTGAAGCCATTGAGCAGTTTCGGCGTTTCGATGGTCGCGGGAGGCGAGCCGACCGGAATGCTCAAGTTCCAAGTGGAGAGGTCGATCATGGTGATGGCCTTTTACAGGGGGTGAAGGCTTTGGCCCGGGGGGCCTTACCGGTTCTTTATAGGCGGTGAGCGGCCGGTTGTTAAACGTTTGCTGGCAATTTATTGGCGCCAGAGGAATGCCAAAAAGCCATGTTTCCCATGGGTCGTGGGCTGCAGGGTGTGACCGTTAGTCGGCTGACTGAACTTTGGCGCAATGATGGCATCCACGTCACTTCTGATTTAGAGGATCCAGGGCTAGAGTGAGGCCTCAATGTTTGTCCGGGTTTTCTCTCAGACGTGACCGGAGTAGACCTTAAGGAAGAGTCCCAGCATGGAATGCGCTCCACATCACGGCGATGGCAGTTCGGTTCTTCTGGTGGTCGATGACTACCCGGAAAACCTGATCAGCATGTGTGCGCTTTTGCAGCGTGATGACTGGCAGGTGGTCACGGCCTCATCCGGCGTGGAAGCCCTCGAATTGTTGTTGCTGCATGAAGTCGACCTGGTGCTGCTGGATGTGATGATGCCGGGCATGGACGGCTTCGAAGTCGCCCGCTTGATGCGCGGCAGCCAGCGCACGCGCATGACCCCGATCATCTTTCTAAGTGCCAACGCCCAGTCGCCCGCTGCGGTGCTGGAAGGCTATGCCAGCGGCGCTATCGACTACCTGTTCAAACCCTTTGACCCGCACATTCTCAAGCCCAAGGTCCAGGCATTGCTGGAGCACCAACGTAATCGCCGGGCCCTTCAGCGTTTGAGTCATGACCTGGAATCCGCTCGCGCTTTTAATGCCTCGGTATTGGACAACGCCGCCGAAGGGATCCTGGTGGTGAGTGAGGAGGGCGTTATCGAGTACGCCAATCCGGCGATTTCGCGACTGCTTAATGCCACCATGGATGAATTGCAGGGGCAGCCGTATTTGAGCTTCCTGCAAAAACCTCATGTGCCTGCCTGGGCTGATTCTCAGATGTACGCCGCTTATCGCAAGGGCGAAATCTGGCGCCTGCACGACGCGCTGCTGCGTACCGGTCGTGGTCAGCAAGTGCCGGTGGCCTTGTCATGCGCGCCGTTGCCGGCCGAGCAGAAAGCCATGGTGGTGACGGTGCTGGACATGTCCGAAGTGCGCCACCTGCATCAGCAGTTGGAGTTCCAGGCCGTGACGGACCCGCTGACCGGGCTGCTGAACCGGCGCGGTTTCTATCAGACGGTGGAAAACACCCTGTCGCGCAGCGAGCGTAGCGACCAATCGTTGGTGTTGCTGTACCTGGACCTGGACGGCTTCAAGCGGGTCAACGACTCCCTCGGGCATGATGCCGGCGATCGCGTGCTGCGCTGGGTGTCGGAGCAGCTACAGGGCTGCCTGCGCTCCTACGACATTATCGGGCGCATGGGCGGGGATGAATTTACCGCGCTGCTGGAGCTTGAGTTTCCGGAGCAGGCAGCGAAAATTTCGGAAAAGCTGATCGAGCGAGTGTCCGTTTGTCAGCAAGTCGACGGTTTGGATGTCATGCTCGGCGTCAGCATCGGCATTGCCACGTTCCCGGACTGCGCCTCGGATCTGTCTGGCCTGTTGCGCGCGGCCGACATCGCCATGTACGAAGCCAAGCGTGCGGGGCGTCAGCAATATCGTTATTACGACCAGGAAATGAACGGTCGTGCGCGCTCGCGCCTCATGCTTGAAGACAGCGTGCGTACCGCGATTCAAAACAA
Organism: Pseudomonas sp. EYE_354; assembly: GCF_023148575.1. NCBI lineage: Bacteria > Pseudomonadati > Pseudomonadota > Gammaproteobacteria > Pseudomonadales > Pseudomonadaceae > Pseudomonas > Pseudomonas sp. EYE_354. The sequence goes on along the minus strand of NZ_JAHXNQ010000009.1, from coordinate 169,427 downwards.
GGATTTCACGCTGGTCTACCAGCCTCAGGTCTCCCTGGCAGACGGGCGTCTGCGTGGCGTCGAGGCGTTGTTGCGCTGGCAGCACCCCAGCGTCGGCGATGTATCGCCGGGGCTGTTTTTGCCGTTGCTGGAAGAAGCACGGCTGATCAGCCAATTGAGCGCATGGATTTACCATCAGGTCGCCGCCCAGCGTCAGGCGTGGCACAGCACCTTTGATGATGAGTTGGTGCTGAGCGTGAGCTTGAGTGCCAGTCAGTTCAATGCGCCTAACCTGGCTAACCAACTGCAGCAGGTGATAGAGCGGCATGGGTTGCAGGCCTGGCAGTTGGAGGTGGAAATCGGTGAGGAATGCCTGATGAGCAATTTGGAGGAGGCCACCAAGCAGCTCAAGTTACTGCGCAGAATCGGCGTGCGCATCGCGCTCGATGATTTCGGCTCGGGGCAGTGCTCTCTGGCGCATCTGCGCGATTTGGAATTCGACACCCTCAAACTCGATTCGCAACTGGTCGCGCGCTTGCCGGGCTCGTTACGGGATGCGGCGATGGCGCGCAGCATTATCGAGCTGTGCGGCCATTTTGACGTGCTGGTGGTGGCCGAGGGGGTGGAAACTCAGGAGCAAGCCCACTGGCTCAAGGCGCATGGTTGTTCGTTTATCCAGGGGCCGTGGGCGGCGCAGCCCTTGATCGCCGAGGACATCGCCAACTGGTCCCGCGCCCGCCTGCGCTGAATTCGCTACACTGGCGCCCATTCGAACCTGTTGCAGACCTCAATGACCGCGCTGAAATACCTCCAGGCCTACCCGCCCGCTCTCCAGGAACAAGTGCGCCAACTGATCGCCAAGGACCAGTTGGGTGCTTACCTGGAGCAGCGTTACCCCGAACGTCATGCGGTGCAGAGCGACAAGGCCTTGTACGCCTATGCCCTGGCCTTGAAGCAGGAACACCTGCGCAACGCGCCGGCCATCGACAAAGTGCTGTTCGATAACCGCCTGGACCTGACCCATCGCGCCCTCGGGCTGCACACAACGATTTCCCGGGTGCAGGGCGGCAACCTCAAATCCAAGAAAGAGATCCGTATTGCCTCGCTGTTCAAAGAGGCGGCGCCGGAGTTTCTGCGCATGATCGTGGTGCACGAGCTGGCGCATTTTAAGGAATCGGACCACAACAAGGCGTTCTATAAACTCTGCGACTACATGATGCCGGGCTACCACCAGGTGGAATTCGACCTGCGGGTGTACCTCACGTATCGCGACCTGCAGGGCAAACCCTGACCGCACAAGGCGATCGACCATGGATGTGAGCAAGACCAAAAGCAGTTTCTACCGCCGCCTGTACGTGGCGTACTTGATCGACAGCGGGCTGGCCAGCAGCGTCCCGGCGCTGACCGATGCCACCGGCATGCCCCGGCGCACGGCGCAGGACACGATTGCGGCATTGGCCGACCTGGATATCGTGTGTGAATTCGAGCAGCAAGACGGCGCACGCAATCATGCCGGGCACTATCGGATTCGTGACTGGGGCGCGATTGATCGGCGCTGGATCGAGGCCAATCTCGACCAGATCAAGCGGGTATTGGATTATCCCTGAGCCTGTGGCGTGCCCGCCAAAGAAGGCCCGCGCTTATAACGCCTTGTGCATACCGATATGGGGGATGTCATCTTCCAGATATTCCTCTCCCGCCACCACAAACCCGTATTTCCCGTAATACCCCTGCAAATGTGCTTGGGCCGACAGGAAAATCGGCGTCTCTGGCCAGATGTCATCAATGCGCTTGAGGGCTTCTTCCATCATCAGGTGGCCCAGCCCGCTGCCCCGTGCCACCGGCGCGACGATCACGCGGCCGACCACCACGTCGCCGCCCTGGGATTGCGGGTCCAGCAGGCGCAGGTAGGCAACCAGCTCGTCGCCGTTCCAGGCCATCAGGTGGTGTGTATCGCCCGCCAGGTCTTGCCCGTCGATGTCCTGATACACGCATTTCTGTTCCACAACGAAGACTTCGCTGCGCAAACGCAGGATGGCGTACAGCTGTTCCTTGCCCAGGTCAGTGTGATGTTTGCAGACCCAATCGACTGTCATGGTGTGTTCCCAGGTAAATGTCTGTTCTGGATAGTAAGCGCGGCGGGCAAAGGTGTCTAAATCAACTATTTTTGTGAATGAAATCAAATAGCCATCATCGAGTGCGTTCGCCGCCCGTTTCTTTGTGTAATCTTCAGCTACTGTTAGATCCTCAGGCATTGCCTGAACCCAGGCCCCCGCCTGCCCGCCAAGGACTTTGAGCATGCTGCGACTCTCTCGTGCCGTTGCGTTGATTGGAGTGTTTTTGCTGGCGGCGCCTGCGTTCGCGGAGCGTCTGCGTCTGGTCGCCGATGCCTGGCCACCCTTTACCGACGCGACCTTGATCAATGGCGGGCTGGCCACCGATATCGTCAGCACGGCGCTGGCCCGCGCGGGCTATGCCAGTGACTTCGAACAAGTGCCGTGGGCCAGGGCGCTGAAGGGCATTGGCGATGGACGCTATGACGTGCTGATCAATGCCTGGTATGACGATGCCCGCACACACCTGGGGCAGTTCTCCGGTGAATACCTGCTTAACCGTGTGCGTTTTATCAAGCGCCGCGATGACCCTATCGAGTTTCAGAACCTTCAACAGCTGCACGACTACCCCATCGCCGTGGTGCGCGGGTACGCCTATTCAGCGGCGTTCGATACAGACATGCAGCTACAGAAAGTGCCTGTGCATAACTTCGCCATGGCCGTGCGCATGCTGGCGGCGCAACGGGTGCGGCTGACGGTGGAGGACGAGTATGTGGCGCGTTATTACCTCGCGCGTGAATCGGCCCGGGTGCGTGATGTGTTGGAGTTCTTTCCCAAGCCGTTGAGCGAAAACAGCCTGCATATCCTGGTGAGCCTGAAGAACCCGGCGCATGAGCAGATTGTGGCCAACTTCGACCGTGAGATCGCCAGGATGAAGGCCGATGGCAGCTACGCGCGGTTGATGAAGCTGCACGGGATGTGATCAGTGCGTGCCGGCAGAGAGCGTGCCCGCCAGGGGTCAGGCGTTGGCGGTGTCTTTGATCAAATGCGCGGCCAGTGTGCGCAGCGGCCCCAGTTGCCGGCAAATCAGCGCCAGTTGTGTCTGCACCAGTCGTTGCCCCTCATCGATCTCATCCGGCATCTGCTCCAGCTCAGCGGCCAGGGCTTCCTCGGCGTCGCTTTGGATCGCAATGGGCTGTTTATTGGCCAGCCCGGTGGCGATCTCATCAATGCTCGCTGCCAGGTTTTTACCCGCGCCGTCGATCAAGTGTTCGCGTACGTCGGCCGGCAATAGCGTCTCGCGGTGCGCACCGAGCCCCGACAGATAACTGAGCAAGGTATGGGACAGCACCAGGAAGCGGAAGCCCACGTCCGCCTCCTTACGGAAATGCCCCGGCTCCATCAGCATGTTGGCCAGGGTGGTGGACAGCGCGGCGTCGGCGTTGTGCGCGTTGCGGCGGGCCAGGCGGTAGGCCAGGTCGTCGCTTTTGCCGGCGGCATACTGCTGCATGATCTGGCGCAGGTAGATGCTGTTGCAGGTCAGGGTGTTGGCCAGCACCTTGTTCAAGCGCCGGCCTTGCCAGTCCGGCAGGAACAGGAACACCGCGAGGCCCGCGATCAGGCTGCCGATCAAGGTGTCGAACAGGCGGGGCAAAAACAGCCCGTAGCCGTCGCCCACCTGGTTGAAGCAGAACAGCACCATCAGGGTGATCGCGGCCGTGGCCAGGGTGTAACGCGTGGTGCGGTTGATAAAGAACACCAGGCCTGCGGCAATGGCGAACATCGATTGCACCAGGGGGCTCGGGAACAGGTCGAACAGCGCCCAGGCCACGGTGAGGCCGATGGCGGTGCCGATGATCCGCTGGCCGAGCTTGCGCCGTGTCGCGCCGTAGTTGGGCTGGCACACAAACAGCGTGGTGAGGATGATCCAGTAACCCTGGGAGGCGTGGATCACATGCAAGGTGCCGTAGCCGATGGTCAGCGCCAGGGACAGGCGCAGGGCGTGGCGAAACAGCAGTGAGGTGGGCGTGAGCTGGGTGCGCAGGCGCGTCCACATTTCTTTAAGGTTGCGCGGTGCGCGGTCCAGCAGGTTGCTGTCGGTGGCATCGGCCAGGGCGTCGGGGTTGCTGGCGTCGCCGAGCAGGCGGTCGAGGGTGGACAGGTTGGCGGCCAGGGCGCGCAACGAACGCAGGAGGCCGCGCCAGGCCGGGTTGCTCTGGATGCGCAGGTGCTCCAGGGAGGCGTTCAGGTCGCTGAGGGCCTGGGCGAAGCTGTCGTCATAGATGAACGGCTGGCGCAACTGGATCGATTCGGCCAGGGCCTGGCAGGCCTTGCCCTGCTGGCGCAGCAGGCGCTGGCAGCGGAACAGCACGTCGCTGTGGAAGAACGCGTCGGCCAGGGCGTTGTAAGGGTAGTGGGAGGAACTGGCACGTTCGTGGATGTCCTGGGCCAGGAAGTAGAGCTTGAGGTAGCGGCTGACTTTGGAGCCTGGCCGGCCATTGCCCACGCGGTGCAGGATGATTTCCTTCGCGGCATTCAACGCCGCCACCACCCGGCCGTTTTGCTGGGCCAGTTCCAGGCGGCGCGCTTCGACGTCCAGTTGGCGGATCGGTTCGAACAGTGAGGATTTGAGTTTGAGGTAACGCCCCAACTCACGGAACAAACGCGCCAGGCTCTGCTGCACCGGCTGGTTGGAAAACAGCGCCTGCCACAGCACTGACAGTGCGCCGTACCAGGCGGCGCCGGCCACCAGCAGCAGCGGCTCGTGCCAGAAATCACTGACCGCTCCACCGCGCTGGTCCACGCCGATCATGGTGTAGACCGACAGAATCAACGTGGCGGAAGCAATCGCGCCATAGCGCTCGCCCAAGGCGCCGAGCATGGTCAGGGCGAAGGTCGCCAGGGCCAGGGAGATGGCGAACACCCACGGGTAGGGGAACAGCAGCTCCACCGACAGCGCGGCAATGCTGAAACACACCAGCGTCACGGCCAGGGCGTTGAGGCGGCCTTGCCAACTGTCGTCGGTCTCGGCCAGGGCGCTGGCGATAATCCCCAGGAACAGTGGGATCAGCAGCGTCATTTCATCCTGATACCAGCACAGCGCCATGCTGCCGGTGAGGGCGATGAACACCCGAATGCTGTAACTGAATTTATCCAGCGCCCACAGGCGCCGCATGGACTGCTTGAACGAGGTCGATGACATGAAGTCTGGAGTCTTCCGGGACGATGCCGCTAAATTGAGCCATCAGTGACGCCACGGCAAGGGTGGTGATCACATCTGAGCGCAAATTTTTCCGGGCACACCGGCCCTCCCACATGTGACCGAGTGCATCCTTCAGACGTATTGCGCCGCCGCGTAGCCCGAGGCCCACGCCCACTGGAAGTTAAACCCGCCCAGGTGGCCGGTCACATCCAGCACCTCGCCGATAAAGTACAAACCGGCGCTCTTCAGCGATTCCATGGTCTTGGACGACACTTCCCGCGTGTCCACCCCACCCAGCGTCACCTCGGCCGTGCGATAACCCTCGGTGCCTGCCGGCACCAGTTGCCAGCCCCCGAGTTTTTGCGCGATATCGGCAATTTCGGCGTGGGTGTATTGCTTCATCGGCTTGGACACAAACCAGGTTTCGGCCAGCAGGTTGGCCATCTTCTTGGTAAAGATTTCACCCAGCAGGGTTTTCAGTTCGCTGTTGGGGCGCTCGGCCTGTTGCTGTTGCAGCCAGGTGTGGGCGTCGTGGTCGGGCAGCAGATTGATTTCAACCGTGTCGCCGGATTCCCAGTAAGAGGAAATCTGCAGGATCGCCGGGCCGCTGAGGCCACGGTGGGTAAACAGAATGTTTTCGCGAAAGCTCTGGCCGTTGCAGCTGACCAGGCAGTCCACGGACGTGCCCGACAACTCGGCGCACAGCTCCTTGAGCTGATCGGTGATGGTGAACGGTACCAGCCCTGCCCGGGTCGGCAGCAGTTCGTGGCCGAATTGCCGGGCCACCTGGTAGCCGAAACCGGTCGCGCCCAGGGTCGGAATCGACAAGCCACCAGTGGCGATCACCAGGGATTCACAGCGCAGCTCACCCAGGGTGGTCTGCAACTGATAGCCGTTTTCCAGCCTGGCGATTTCCTCGACGGCGGTGTCCAGGTGCAGGCTCACGCCGGTCTGGATGCACTCGTCGAGGAGCATGCCGAGGATGTCGCTGGACTTGTTATCGCAGAACAGTTGGCCGAGTTTCTTCTCGTGGTACGGCACGCCGTGCTTGGCCACCAGCCCGATAAAGTCCCATTGGGTGTAACGGGCCAGCGCCGATTTGCAGAAGTGCGCGTTGTGCGACAGGAAGTTGGCCGGCTCGGTGTACAGGTTGGTGAAATTGCAGCGGCCACCGCCGGACATCAGGATCTTTTTACCGGCCTTGTTCGCGTGGTCGATCAACATCACCTTGCGCCCACGCCCGGCGGCGGTCAGCGCGCACATCAAGCCTGCGGCGCCGGCGCCAATGATCACAACTTCGGTCGAGCGCACAGCGAGGTCCTCATACAAATTCTGATTTCAAAGACAGTCAACGGTGGGAGGGGGCAAGTCGCACCGCCCCTCCCACACCGGATCTGCGATAGATGCGCAGATCGTGTGTTACAGGATCCGCACGCGCAGCGAACGGCCTTTGATCTTGCCGTCATTCAAACGCTGCAGTGCCTGCTTGGCGATGCCGCGTTCCACGGCCACGAAGGCCTGGAAGTCAAAGATCGCGATCTTGCCGACCTGGGCACCGGGGATGCCGGCATCGCCGGTCAGCGCGCCAAGGATGTCGCCTGGACGAACCTTGTCTTTACGCCCGGCGGCGATACACAGGGTGCTCATGACCGGCAGCAGCGGGCCACCGCTTTGCGGCTTGAGGTTGTCCAACTGGTCCCAGTTCAGCGGCGACTTCTGCAGTTGCTCGATGGCCTGGGCGCGGTGCGCTTCGGACGGTGCTACCAGGCTGATGGCGATGCCGGTCTCACCGGCGCGGCCCGTACGGCCGACACGGTGGATGTGGATTTCCGAGTCGCGGGCCAACTCGACGTTGATCACCATGTCCAGCGAGTCGATGTCCAGGCCACGGGCAGCGACGTCAGTGGCTACCAGCACCGAGGTACTGCGGTTGGCGAACATCGCCAGCACCTGGTCACGGTCGCGCTGTTCCAGGTCGCCATGCAGGCCAACGGCGGAAATGCCCTTGGACGTCAGGTGATCCACGGTTTCCTGCACTTGCTGCTTGGTAAAGCAGAACGCCACGCAGGAGGCCGGGCGGAAGTGCGCCAGGACCTTGGTCACCGCTTCCATGCGCTCTTCTGGCGAGATCTCGTAAAAGCGCTGCTCGATCTGGTCGTCGGAGTGGAACGCTTCGGCCTTCACTTGTTGCGGCGCGCGCATGAACTTGGACGCCAGTTGCTTGATGCTCACCGGGTACGTGGCCGAGAACAGCAGGGTCTGGCGGCGTGGCGGGGTCTTGCTGATGATGTCTTCGATGGCGTCGTAAAAGCCCATGTCGAGCATGCGGTCGGCTTCGTCGAGAATCAGCGTATTCAAGCCGTCGAGCACCAGCGAACCCTTGCGCAGGTGTTGCTGGATGCGGCCCGGCGTGCCGACGATTACGTGGGCGCCGTGTTCCAGCGAGGCGATCTGTGGCCCGAGGGACACGCCGCCGCACAGGGTCAATACCTTGATGTTGTCTTCGGCGCGGGCCAGGCGACGGATTTCCTTGGCGACCTGGTCGGCCAGCTCACGGGTGGGGCACATGACCAGCGCCTGGCAGCCGAAGTAACGCGGGTTGATCGGGTTCAACAGGCCGATACCGAATGCAGCGGTCTTGCCGCTGCCGGTCTTGGCCTGGGCAATCAGGTCCAGCCCTTTGAGGATCACCGGCAAGCTTTGCGCCTGGATCTGCGTCATCTCGACATAACCCAGCGAGTCGAGGTTAGCCAGCATGGCGGCGGACAGGGGCAAAGTATTAAAAGCGGTGGCGATCGTAGTCACGGGACTGGCTCTGCAAAACAAAATGTCGCGCAGTGTAGCAGGCCCCCTTGGGTTTCTTTGTATGTTCTCGACGAGGAGTAGGGGGCCAGCGGCAAGTTATCAGCGGCAAGCCCCAGGCTTGAAGCTTACAAGTTGAAGCGTGCAGCTGCTTCAATGCTCAATATGCTGCTCCGGGCTGGCCGCGCGTTTGCCGTCTTTTGGCGACAGTTGCAGGAAGATCGCCGCCGCCAGCATCGCCATGATGCCCACCGTGAGGAAGGTCAGTTGGAAGGCGCCGAGCACGGTGCTCACGCCGTCATTGCCGGACTCCGCCGTAAAGCCGCCGAGCAGCGCGCCGGCACAGGCCACGCCCAGGCTCAGGGACAGTTGCGCCACCACCGACAGCAAACTGTTGCCGCTGCTGGCCTGGGCGTCGTCGAGGTCGATCAGGGTCACGGTATTCATCGCGGTAAATTGCAGGGAGTTGATCGCCCCCAGCACCGCCAGCATCGCTAACAGCAACGGGTAGGGCGTGTGCTCGCTGACCAGCCCCATGCTCGCCAGCATGATCCCCAGCGCCAAGGTGTTGCCGGTGAGCACCACACGGTAACCCAGGCGCTCGATCAGCGGCCGTGCCACGGACTTGGCGAGCATCGCCGCCGCCGCCAGGGGCAGCATGCTCATGCCGGCCTCCGAGGGCGAATAACCCAACGCCACCTGCAGCAGCAGCGGCACCAGGAACGGCAGCGCGCCGCTGCCCAGGCGGGCGAACAGGTTGCCCAGAATGCCCACGGCAAACGTGCGCGTCTTGAACAGCGCCGGCGAGAACAGCGGGTTGTCGATATGCCCGGCGCGCAGCCAGTACGCGGCCAGGCACGCCAGCCCACCGAACAGCAGCAACATCACCCGCAAGTGCGGCAGGTGCAGTTCGCCCAGACCCTCCATGGCGATGGTGATCAGCACCATCGCCGCGCCAAACAGCAGGAAGCCCGCACCATCGAAGCGCGTGCGTTCGCTGCCGCGAAGGTCGGGGATGAATTTCCACACGGCGTAGCAACCGATCATGCCCACTGGCAGGTTGATCAGGAAGATCCAGTGCCAGGTCAGGTATTGCACCATCCAGCCACCCGTGGTCGGGCCGAGCAACGGACCGAGCAGGCCGGGGATGGTGATGAAGCCCATGATCCGTACCAGTTCGGAGCGGGGGTAGGCGCGCAGCACCACAAGTCGCCCGACCGGCAGCATCAACGCGCCGCCCAGGCCCTGGACCACCCTTGCGCCCACCAGCATGGTCAAGCTGCTGGACAGGGCGCACAGCAAGGAGCCGATGCTGAACAGCATGATCGCGCTAAAAAAGATTTTTTTGGTGCCGAAGCGGTCGGCGATCCAGCCTGATGCCGGTATCAGCAAGGCGACGGTGAGCATGTAGGCGATGATCACCCCTTGCATGCGCAGCGGGTTTTCCGCGAGGTCCTGGGCCATCGCCGGCAGTGCCGTATTCAGGATCGTCCCATCCAGCGACTGCATGAAGAAGGCAATCGCCACCACCCAGGGCAGCCAGCGGGCGGTCTTGGCATCGAGCGGGGCGTTCGGCATGGGATCCCTTTGTTAGCAAGCTATGTGTTGGCGATTATGCGCCATTCGTCCCGCCTTTTCCCACTGGCGGTTCGTCTAATTCCGACAGCGCCGCGTGTTCGCCCACCAGGAAATTCACTAGCGCGCGGTGCACCGCCAAGGCCGCTTCGCGGGACTCCAGATCAAGCAGATGGCCAGTGTGTTCGGCCACGGCGAAGCTGCTGCGCCCCACGTAGCTTTTGAACAACAGGGCCTCGGCGGCTGGGGTGTATTCATCCAGGCTGCCGTTGAGGAAGTGCACTGGCGTTTCGATCTGGCGCAGCGCCGGCAGGTAGTTGCCATCCCCCATCGCCAGCACCTGGTGGATGTGGAAGCGGGCCTGGCGATATTCGGTGGTGGCCATGTTGGACAGGTGGCGGTGGTTATTGCGCTTGAGCCGTGGCGACAGGTATTTGCCGACCGTCTCGTTGAGCAGATGGCCGACAGCGGATTTGTCGTCGGCCTCGATCAGCACACGCACGCGCTCCACGTAGTCGAGCATCGCCTGATTGAGGTTCGGCGCCAGCGCCATCACCACCGAGCTCTCGATCGACGGCGGGTTGTGCGCCAGGGTCAGCAGTGTCGAGATGCCGCCCCAGGAGGCCGATACCAAGTGGTTGACCTCAAAGCGCTCCACCAGCGCGCGCAGCATCTGCACTTCGTCGTCCTTGGTCACCAGCTCCAGGTCGGTGTTGTATTCGCGGGAATAGCCGGAGAAGGGCAAATCGAACAGCAGCACATTGAAATGCTCGGCCAGGCATTTGCTGGTGCGGGCGAAGGAACGCGTGGTGGACAGTGCGCCATTGACCATCAGCACCGTCTTCTTTTGCGGGTCGTGGCCCAGTCTCTCCACGTGAACGTTGTAGTGCTTGAACAGCTTTTCTATGACAAAACTTCCATGGTTCATGTCAACGCTCCAGCTTGCCTAATCCAGGCAAGGTCGTGCATCACGTGCGGGCACGCGGGTTGAATGGCGTTACGCCGCTAACCTTTATAAAGGGGAATCTGGAGCGGGACAACAGGCCCAATGACCAACGGGTGGAGTCAGCGAAGGTTCGTCGGGGGCGATGGGAATCGCCTGTAGGCGGTGGAGCGCCTACAGGCGAAACAGGGTCAGAGGGTCAATGTAAGGCGCTTGACCAAGGCCCCCGGCAATAAGTTGGACGCGGTGTTGCGTTGCCCGTAGGTGCTGGCCGACAGCAACAGCTCTCGCTCAGCGGTCAGGGCCTCCAATTGCGAACCGAGCAAGCTGTACACGCTGTCATCAAAACGCATGGTGCTGATCGGCGCCTTGATCTCGCCGTCTTCGACCCAGAACGTGGCAAAGCGCGTCATGCCGGTCAGGCGTGCGGCCGGCAGGTCGGAGTAGTTCAGGTACCACAGGTTGCTGATGTACAGCCCGGTGCCCAGTTGCTTGAGGATATCGGCCTGGGCCAAGTTGCCCGCCGCCATCTGCAGGGCGCTGGGGGATTCGTCGCCGCTGGCGCCGTTGGCACTGAGGCCGTATTCGGCGGCGCTGCGTGAGTTCACCAGTTGGCCGTCGGCCTTGCCGGCGTTGATCAGCGTGACATCACTGCGTGGGTAGCCCTCCGTGGAGAACGCCTGGCTCAACGACCCGCTGATCTGCTCGGTCACCGTCACCAGCGGGCTCAGCTGTTGCTCTGCGGCGTACAGGCGTTGCAGCGAACTGCCTTTGCTGGCGATGGCCTGGGCGGAGAACCCGCCCCAGGTGATGATGCTGATGATTTCTTCCAGCGCGGCCGGTGCCAGGTAGGCGCGGTATTGTCCGGGCGGCAAGGGGTGCAGCGGGCGGTCGAGAAACGTCAGTTGCTCGCGCGCCTGCTGCAGGCGCGCGGCGAACTCGGCGCTGTCCCAGGTGTGCCCGGCGTAGCTGGCTTTAACGGCTTCGCCATTGGCGTGGAACAGGCTGAAGTCGAAGTTGAAGCTATTGGCCTGGTGCCAGCCGAATGCGCCTGATGAACTGGCGAACCCACGGCTGATCGGGCCGGCCGCGTAGATGCCGACCAGATCGACACCGTCTGCCGCTTCGCTGATGGCATCCAGCACTGTGGTGATGTCGGGCAACGGCCGGGCCTGTTCGTTGTTGCTCTGCCAGGCGGTGGGGTTGAGCAACAGGTAGGGGTCTTGGGGCAGCAAGGGCAAGGTCTCGCGCAGTTGCTGCAAACCTGCGGCGAGGCGCTGGCGGTCCAGCTCGGGTTCGCCCGCCAGGGTGATGCCGAGGTCGGCGTGGCGCCCGTCGTTGATCAGCTTGAGGGTGAGGCTGGCCTGTTGCACCTGTCCGGCCTGGCGCACCTTGGCATGGTTGAACCGCACGAACTCGGACGCTTCGGCCGCGTAGCCCAGATGAAACTGCTCGTTGTCGGTGATGGCGTGCTTGAGCCAGTCCACCAGTGCCTTGAATGTGTTCATCAGGCATCTCCCCCGAATACGTCGACGTTGCTGAACACACAGGCCGGCGAGGCGTGGCCCACGCGGATGACCTGGTTGGGTTCGCCCTTGCCGCAGTTCGGCGTGCCCAACACCTGGAAGGTGCTGGCGTCGCCCACGGCGCTGAGGTTGCGCCAGAACTGGGCGGAAATCGCCCGATAGTTGGGGTTCTTCACCACGCCTTTGAGTTCACCGTTTTCGATCAACTGGCCCCATTCGCAGCCGAACTGGAATTTGTTGCGCGCGTCATCAATGGACCACGAACGGTTGGTCGACATCAGGATGCCGTGTTCGATGCCGCCCACCAGTTGCGCGAAGCTTTTGTCACCCGCTTCGATATTCAGGTTGGCCATGCGGTCGATCGGTGGACGGTTCCAACTGCTGGCGCGGCTGTTGGCCACGCCGCTCATGCCTGCGCGAAATTGCGACAGCGCCCCGCCCAGCGGCTTGAGCAGCAGCCCTTCGCGAATCAGGAACTGTTTGCTGGCAGGGGTGCCGTCGTCGTCATGGCTGTAGCTGGCGAGTTGCTCGGGGATGTCCGGGTCGAAGGTCACGTTGAGCAGCTCGGAGCCGTATTGCAGATGGCCGAAGTCGCTGGCCTTCACAAAACTGGTGCCGGCGTAGTTGCGCTCGTCACCGAGGATGCGGTCCAGCTCCAGCGGGTGGCCAATGGACTCGTGGATCTGCAGGATCATCTGGTCGGGCATCAGCAGCAGGTCGCGCGGGCCTTGGGGCGTGTTCGGCGCCAGCAGCAGTTGCAGGGCTTCGTCGGCCACCCGTGGCGCGGCACCGATCAGGCCGAAGCGGCTGATCACATTAAAACCGCCTTGCTGGCCGAAGTTCGTGCCGCCGAGGGTGCGGGTCTGGCTGTCGTTGCCGTCAAAAGCAGTGACGTTGACGCCGGGGAACACGAAGCGCTGGGCCTGGTGCAGTTCGGCGCCGGCGCTGTTGAGGTAGATCTGCTCGACGTGGGTCAGGCCCAGGCTCACGTCCCAACTGACCAGGCGCTCATCCTTGGGCACGGCCGCGCACTCGTCGCCCAGCAGTTGGTAGCAGTCGCTCAAGGATGGGAAGGGCTGGTCGAGGTCGGGCGACAGGTAGTCGGCGACGTCGCTGGACACGGGTTGCTCGCGCAGGTCGAGCAGGGCGTGGGGCAAAATCCGCCGGGCTTGCTGTTCAGCACGCTCAAGGGCGGCTTGCAGGCCGGACAGGGAAATATCGTGGGTTGCAGCGTAGGCTTCCACGCCGTTGAGGCGCACGGTGAGCATGGCGCCCTCATCGTGACTCAGGTGCGGTGGTTCTGCGACGTTCTTGCGTACCGACAGGTACTGGCCGGATTCGCGTACGTAGCGCAGGGAAAAGAAATCGGCGCGAGTGCGCAGGGCACTGAAGTGCTGTTTGAGTGTGGCGTGGTGGTCGAACATGGGGCCTTCCTTGTGGGCGGCTCAGCGCGGGCAGGCAAACAGAGTAGGCCTGGGCTGGGGAGCGATCAAGGAGAGGTGGTTCTTTGTGGCAAGTGCCCCTTGTGGCGAGCGGGCTTGCCCCGCGTTGGGCTGCGCAGCGGCCCCAAAAATCTTGGGAGCGCTACGCACTTCAACGCGGGGCAAGCCCGCTCACCACATGGTTTAGCGTTATTGCGCCATTGGCCCCACTTCACGCATCGGCTTGCCACGCACCGGTGCATCGCCGGCGACATAGTAGTCGGCGGTGCTGCGCGGCAGCGGCTTGCGGCCACGGATCTTGTCGGCGATTTTCTCGGCGATCATGATCGTTGGCGCGTTCAGATTGCCGGTGGTGATGATCGGCATGATCGAGGCATCGACCACGCGCAGGCCTTGCATGCCATGCACGCGACCTTCGCCGTCGACTACCGCCATCTCGTCGGTGCCCATCTTGCACGAGCAGGACGGATGGAACGCGGTCTCGGCGTGTTCCCGGATGAACGTGTCGAGTTGCTCATCGGTCTGCACTTCGATACCTGGGCTGATTTCTCGGCCACGGTATTGATCGAGCGCCGGCTGCTGCATGATTTCGCGGGTCAGGCGGATGCCGTCACGAAACTCCTGCCAGTCCTGTTCGGTGGCCATGTAGTTGAAGAGGATGCTCGGGTAGTCCCGTGGGTTCTTCGACTTCAACTGCACGCGGCCACGGCTTGGCGAGCGCATGGAACCCATGTGCGCCTGGAAGCCATGTTCTTTCACACCGTTGCTGCCGTTGTAGTTAATCGCAACCGGCAGGAAGTGGTACTGGATGTTCGGCCACTCGAATTCTTCGCGGGTGCGGATAAAACCGCCCGCTTCGAACTGGTTGCTGGCGCCGATGCCGGTGCCGTTGAACAGCCATTCGGCACCGATGGCCGGCTGGTTGTACCAGAGCAGCGAAGGGTACAGCGACACCGGCTGGGTGCATGCGTATTGCAGGTACAACTCAAGGTGATCCTGCAGGTTTTCGCCGACGCCAGGCAGGTCGTGGACCACCGGGATGTCGAGGCTTTCGAGCAGTTTGGCCGGGCCTACGCCGGAGCGTTGCAGCAATTGCGGCGAAGCGATTGCGCCGCTGCACACCAGCACTTCTTTGCGTGCACGGGCTTCAACGCGCTCTTCGGCCGCGCCGATCAGGTAACGCACACCGACGGCACGCTTTCCTTCGAACAACACTTTGTCGGTGAGGGCGTGGGTGACGATGGTCAGCGTGGAGCGCTTTTTGGCGGTGTCCAGGTAACCGCGAGCGGTGCTGGCGCGACGGCCGTTCGGCGTGACGGTACGGTCCATCGGGCCGAAGCCTTCTTGCTGGTAACCGTTCAAGTCTTCGGTACGCGGGTAACCGGCCTGCACGCCGGCTTCGACCATGGCGTGAAACAGCGGGTTGTTGCCCGCTTTAGGCGTGGTCACGCTGACCGGGCCATCGCCGCCGTGCCAATCGTTAGGGCCGATGTCGCGGGTTTCGGCTTTACGGAAGTACGGCAGGCAGTCGAGGTAGGCCCAGTCTTCCAGACCTGGCAGCTTGGCCCAGTTGTCGTAGTCCATGGCGTTGCCACGGATGTAGCACATGCCGTTGATCAGCGAGGAACCGCCCAGGCCCTTGCCGCGCCCGCACTCCATGCGGCGGCCGTTCATGTGCGGCTCTGGATCGGTCTCGTAGGCCCAGTTGTAGCGACGGCCTTGCAGCGGGAACGCCAGCGCAGCGGGCATCTGGGTACGGAAGTCGAGACGGTAGTCGGGGCCGCCGGCTTCCAGCAGCAAAACGGTGACGCCTTCGTCTTCGGTCAGACGGGTCGCTAAGGTGTTGCCCGCAGAACCTGCGCCAACAATGATGTAGTCGTATTCTTGAGTCATCTGTACTCCGGGGGAGCTGCAAGCTCCAAGCTTCAAGCTGCAAGAAAAAGCAGCGAGCGGTGTGGATGAGAGAGGCGGCAAACGCCAACTGCTTTTACGTGCAGCTTGACGCTTGCCGCTAAAGGCTCATCAGAAGACGGATGCGTAATCGCCCAGCTCGACTTGCACGGACTTGATACGCGTGAAGTTATTCAGCGAGCTGATCCCGTTCTCACGGCCAACACCCGACTGCTTGTAGCCACCGACCGGCATTTTGGCGTCGGACTCGCCCCAGGCGTTGATCCAGCAGATACCGGCTTCCAGTTGATGAATCACGCGGTGCGCGCGGTTCAGGTCTTTGGTGACCAGGCCTGCGGCCAGGCCGAAGTCGGTGTCGTTGGCGCGGCGGATCACTTCTTCTTCGGTCTCGTAGGTGAGGATGCTCATCACCGGGCCGAAGATTTCCTCACGCACGATCACCATGTCGTCGGTGCAATCGGTGAACACAGTCGGTGCCACGAAGGCGCCTTTGGCGAAGTCGCCTTCAGTCAGGCGGTCGCCGCCGCAGAGCAGGCGCGCACCTTGCTCTTTGCCTTTGGCGATGTAGCCCAGCACGCTTTCCATGTGGGCGAAGCTGACCAGCGGGCCGAAGTTGGTGTTTTCGTCTTCCGGGTTACCGATGCGGATGCGCGCGACACGCTCGGCGATCTTGGCTTCGAACGCGGCTTGCAGGTGCTTGGGCACAAACACGCGGGTGCCGTTGGTGCAGACCTGGCCGGAGCTGTAGAAGTTGGCCATCATCGCGGTGTCGGCGGCGCGGTCGAGGTCGGCGTCGTCGAAAATGATCAGCGGCGACTTGCCACCCAGCTCCATGGTCACGTCTTTGAGCGAGGAGCTGGAAGCGCTGGCCATGACCTTCTTGCCGGTGTCGGTGCCGCCGGTGAACGAGACTTTCTCGATGCGCGGGTGCTCGGTCAGCCAGGTGCCGACTTCACGGCCGCTGCCGGTCAATACGTTGAACACGCCTGCGGGAACGCCGGCTTCGGTGTAGATCTCGGCCAGTTTCAGGGTGGTCAGCGAGGTGACTTCGCTGGGCTTGAAGATCATCGCGTTGCCAGCGGCCAGGGCCGGCGCGGATTTCCACAGGGCGATCTGGATCGGGTAGTTCCACGCGCCGATACCGGCGACCACGCCCAGCGGCTCGCGGCGGGTGTAGACGAATGAGGTCTCGCGCAGCGGGATCTGCTCGCCTTCGATGGCCGGCACCAGGCCTGCGTAGTATTCCAGCACGTCGGCGCCGGTAACGATGTCGACGTACTTGGTTTCGGAGAAGGCTTTACCGGTGTCCAGGGTTTCGAGGGCAGCCAGTTCATCATTGCGTTCGCGCAGGATGTCGACGGCACGACGCAGGATGCGCGAACGCTCCATGGCGGTCATGGCGGCCCAGATTTTCTGGCCTTTTTCAGCGCTGACCACGGCACGTTCAACGTCTTCTTTCGTTGCGCGTTGCACTTGGGCGAGAACTTCACCGTTAGCCGGGTTGATGGCTTCGAAGGTGGCATCGCTGCCAGCGTCGCTGTAGCCGCCGTCAATGTAGAGTTTTTGCAGGTCGAAACGGGCCATAAAGTCCTCGCAAGTGCATAAGTGGTTGGCGTTACCCGCCGCAAAGTGGGCCATTAGGGTGTGGCAACACTGAGCGGCAGACGTTCAGGGGTTGAGCGTTTATAAGGGCTCTAACTCACCTGCTTGGCCAATTGGAAATCCATGTATTCGTAAGCGATGCGCTGCGCCTGTTCGGTGTCGAAAGCGTCTCCCGACAGGGCGCCGCGCAACCACAAACCGTCGATCAGGGCCGCCAGGCCTCGGGCTGCGCTGCGTGCTTCAGGCGGCGGCAGCACCCGGCGGAACTGAAAACACAGGTTGGAATACAGGCGTTGATCGTTGATCCGCTGCAACCTGTGCAAAGACGGGTGGTGCATGCTGGTGGCCCAAAAGGCCAGCCAGGTTTTCATTGCCGGGCCATTGACCTGGCTGGCGTCGAAGTTGCCGGCGACGATCACCTGAAGGTGAGCGCGTGGGCTGTCATCGTTCAACGCTTTTCGACGATCGTTGACGTTCTCCATCAGCACGCTCATCAAGTACTGCATCGTCGCTGCGATCAGGCCGTTCTTGTCCCGAAAGTAGTGACTGATGATGCCGTTCGAGACGCCGGCCAAACGGGCGATCAGCGCAATGCTGGCATCTCCCATCCCGACCTGATCGATGGCCGTCATCGTGGCGTCGATCAACTGCTGGCGGCGTATGGGTTGCATACCGACCTTGGGCATGTAGCACCTCTCCTTAGGCCTGCCGAGGGGCGATGAACGCCCGTCGACTTGGAGGCCAGTCTATTTTGTTTTGATTGAACGTTCAATCAACAAAGAATAAGCTCTGCGACAAATCGTCGCTGCTGTCAGGTTTTTCCTACCTGCAGACGGCGACATCTGACACCTGGAAAACCGCTGAAACGCCCCATTTACCGCTTCTGTGGGGGTCAGTGATTTTCGGGGTGTCTTTATAACACCCGTCCGTCGACTGCCGAAAAATCGATGGTCTGGGATAACCGTTGCCTTGTGTTTCTCTCTCGCACTGCCCGGAGCATCTGCGCCATGAGTTCTGCCTCTCTTATAAAGACCCCACCGGAAAAGGTACGGGTCAACGGTTGGGTGTTCTACACCTCCACCGCGCTGATTCTGTTGCTGACGGCCATTCTGATCATTGCCCCGCAGGAGGCCGGGCGCCTGCTCGGCGTCGCCCAGGCCTGGCTGTCGAAAAGCTTCGGCTGGTACTACATGGTGGTCATCGCCGCCTACCTGGTGTTCGTGGTCGGCCTGGCGTTTTCGTCCTACGGCAAGCTCAAGCTGGGTTCCAAGGACGACACCCCGGATTTCAGCTACGGCGCCTGGGCCGGCATGCTGTTCTCGTCGGGCATCGGCATCTCGTTGTTGTATTTCGGTGCGTCGGAGCCGCTGGATCACTATTTCAACCCGCCCGAAGGCGCAGCGGCCAGCAATGGCGCGGCGCGCCAGGCGTTGCAACTGACGTTCCTGCACTGGGGCCTGCATGGCTGGGCGATCTACGCATTGGTCGGCCTGGCCGTGGCCTACTTTGCGTATCGCCATAACCAGCCGCTGGCCTTGCGTTCGGCGCTGTACCCGCTGGTGGGCGAGCGTTGGGTCAAGGGCGCGGCCGGCCACGCGGTGGACGGTTTCGGCATGTTCGTCACGCTGTTGGGCCTGGTGACCAACCTGGGGATCGGCGCGATGCAGGTGTCGTCCGGTTTGGAAAACCTGTTCGGGATGGCGCACAGCAACACCAACCTGCTGATCGTGATCATCGTGATGAGCACCGTGGCGACCATCGCAGCCGTGTCGGGTGTGGAGAACGGTATCCGCCGCTTGTCCAACCTCAACATCGTGCTGTTCAGCGGCTTGCTGATCTTTGTGCTGCTGTTCGGCCCGACCCTGCACCTGCTCAATGGCCTGGTGCAGAACACCGGTGATTACCTCAACGGCATCGTGCTGAAAACCTTCGACCTCTATGTGTACGAAGGCGATGGCGACAAAACCGAACGCTGGATGGGCCTGTGGACCTTGTTCTACTGGGCCTGGTGGATTTCCTGGGCGCCATTTGTGGGCATGTTCATCGCACGTATTTCCCGTGGGCGCACGGTGCGTGAACTGGTGGCCGGCGTGTTGCTGATCCCGCTGGGCTTCACCCTGGCCTGGTTGTCGATCTTCGGAAACTCGGCGCTGGACCTGGTGCTCAACCACGGTGCCGTGGAGTTGGGCAAGACGGCGTTGGAGCAGCCGTCCATGGCGATCTACCAGTTGCTGGAGCACTACCCGGCGTCGAAAATCGTCATTGGTGTGTCGATCTTCGTCGGTTTCGTGCTGTTTCTGACCCCGGCGGATTCCGGCGCGGTGATGATGGCCAACCTTTCGTGCAAAGGCGGCAACGTGGACGAAGATGCGCCGCACTGGCTGCGGATCTTCTGGTCGGCGGTGATCACGCTGGTGACCATCGGCCTGCTGTTTGCCGGCAACTTTGAAGCCATGCAAACCATGGTGGTGCTCGCGGGTCTGCCGTTCTCGGTGGTGCTGATTGTGTTTATGTTCGGTCTGCACAAGGCGATGCGCCAGGACGTGGCCATCGAACAGGAGCAGGCGCAGTTGGCTGAACGCGGGCGTCGTGGTTTCAGCGAGCGCCTGACGGCCCTGGACCTGCAACCGAGCCAGGCCGCCGTGCAGCGTTTTATGGACAAGCACGTAACGCCGGCGCTGGAAGAGGCCGCGACGGCGTTGCGTGATCAGGGCCTGGACGTGCAGACGCTGTTGGGCAAATCCAAGCGCTGCATTGGCGTGCGTATCGAAATGGAGGAGGGCAACCCGTTTGTCTACGAAGTGAGCCTGGATGCTTACTCGGCAGCGCCGAACGACATGCCTGAAGAAGAGCGCACCCGCTATTACCGTGCCGAGGTGTACCTGCACAACGGGCCTCAAGAGTACGACCTGATGGGCTTCGCCCAGGCGCAGATTACCCGGGACGTGCTCGATCAGTTTGAAAGCCATCGGCAGCTCCTTGGCCGTGTCTATAGCTGATGGTTGCAACGAGCGGCGCCTTCACCCGCGCCGTTTGGTTAATCTGCATACAGATCAAAACCTGTGTACGGGCCAGCCCGCACACAGGTTTGCTTTGCGGTGCGGCTTAACCCAGGTTCTTGCCCAGCAGGGCATGGTAGAGCTCAGTGTCCCCTAGAATGCCCACCACTTTGTTGTTGTCGTGCAACACCAACTTGTTCCCCGTCTGGTAACGAATCTGCAATGCATCGCGCATGCCGATATTCGAATCCACCAGCGTCGGCACGCGACCCAAACCTTCCATTGCTTGCCCTGGCGCCCAGTTCTGCAGGTTCATCACCACGCCATTCTGCCGCGCGCCCTGGATAGTGTTGCCTTCGGCCAGGTCCAGCCACGAGTCGCCGCCCGGATCCAGGCACACCGAACCGTTGACCCGCGTGCAGTTGTCCAGCGTGCGCATCAGGCTGCGGCCGCACAACACGTTCAGCGGGTTGGTGTGGGCGACGAAGGTGCGCACATAGTCGTCCGCCGGGTTCAGCACGATCTCTTCCGGCACGCTGTACTGGATGATCTTGCCGTCTTTCATGATCGCAATACGGCTGCCCAGCTTGAGCGCCTCGTCGAGGTCGTGGCTCACGAACACGATGGTTTTGCTCAGCTTGCGTTGCAGCTCCAGCAACTCGTCCTGCAAACCCTGGCGGATCAGCGGGTCGAGGGCCGAGAAGGGTTCGTCCATCAGCAGGATGTCGGCGTCCATCGCCAACGCACGGGCCAGGCCCACGCGCTGCTGCATGCCGCCGGACAGTTCATCGGGCTTCTTGTTACGCCACTGGGTCAGGCCCACCAGCTCAAGTTTCTCGTCCACCAGCTTGCGTCGTTCTTTCTCGGGGCGGCCCTGCATTTCCAGGCCGAAGCTGATGTTCTCGCGCACCGTCAGCCAAGGCATCAGGGCGAACTTCTGGAACACCATGGCGATGCGCTTGGTGCGCATCATTTTCAGCTCGGCGGGTGTGCAGGAGGCGATGTCGATCTGGCGACCTTCATGCTCCACAAACAGTTGGCCGCGGCTCACGGTGTTGAGGCCGTTGATGCAGCGCAGCAAGCTTGACTTGCCGGAGCCCGAGAGGCCCATCAGCACGCAGATCTCGCCTTTCTCGATGTCCAGGCTGGCGTTTTCAACGCCGACGATCTGCCCGGTCTTTTTCAGAATCTCGTTACGGCTCATGCCCTGGTCCAGCAGCTTGAGCGCTTCGCGTGGGTCTTTTGAGAAGATCACGTCGACCTTGTCGAATCGGATAATGCTCATGCATCACCCCCTACTTTAGCGTCGGGTTGTTTGCAGATGCGGTCGAGCATGATGGCCAGCAACACGATCGCCAGGCCCGCTTCAAAGCCCAGCGCGATGTCGGCGGTGTTCAGCGCGTTGACCACCGGCTTGCCGAGGCCATCGGCGCCCACCAGCGCGGCGATCACCACCATCGACAACGACAGCATGATGCATTGGGTAATGCCGGCGGCGATGCTCGGCATGGCGTGGGGCAACTCAATGCGCGAGAGCAACTGACGGCGCGAGCAGCCAAAGGCCTTGCCGGCGTCCATCAACTCTTGCGGTACATCGCGGATACCCAGGTAGGTCAGGCGGATAGGCGCGGCAATCGCGAACACCACCGTGGAAATCAGCCCAGGCACTACACCCAGCCCGAAGAGGGTCAGGGTCGGGATGAGGTAGACGAAGGTCGGTACGGTCTGCATCAGATCGAGCACCGGCCGCATCATGGTGAAGAACATCGGCTTGTGCGCGGCAACAATGCCCAGCGGCACGCCGATGACCACGCAGACCAGGGTGGCGAACAGCACCTGCGCCAGGGTCTCCATGGTTTCCTGCCAGTACCCCAGGTTGAGGATCAGCAGGAAGGAGGCAATGACAAAAACAGTCAGTCCCCATTTACGTTGAATAAAGTGAGCCAGCAGCGCAATCAGACCGATCAATGCCAGCGGATTGAACCAGGTCAGCGCAAACGTCACGCCGTGGATCATCGTTTCCAGTGTCGATGCGATTGCGTCGAAATAGTTGGCGCCGTGTTGGGTCAACCATTCAACGAAGGCAGCGATGTACTGGCCTAGTGGGATTTTCTGTTCAGTCAGCATGGTAGTGAATGTCCACATGCGAAGAGGGAAACGTCCCGGGCCAGCGCACCAGCCCGGGGTCAGCGGAGTTACTTGTCGAGGTACGCTTTGACGGCGGCAAGGCCGGGTTGGCCGTCCACGGTGGTGACACCGGCGAGCCAAGTGTCGAGCACTTGCGGGTTCTTTTTCAGCCAGGCCTTGGCGGCGGCGTCGGGCTTCATCTTGTCGTCCAGGACGTTACCCATCAGGGTGCTTTCCATGTTCAAGGTGAAGACCAGGTTCTTCAGCAGTTGGCCAACGTTGCTGCATTCCTGGGTGTAGCCCTTGCGCACGTTGGTGTAGATGGTGGCCTGGCCGTAGTTGGGGCCGAACGAGTCGTCACCACCGGTCAGGTACTTCATCTTGAAGCGGGTGTTCATCGGGTGCGGTTCCCAGCCGAGGAACACGATGGCCTGGTCGCGCTTGGTGGCGCGTTCAACCTGGGAGAGCATGCCGGCTTCGCTGGACTCGACCACCTTGAAACCGGCGGTTTTGAGGCCGAAGGCGTCTTTGTCGATCAGTGTCTGGATGGTGCGGTTGCCGTCGTTACCCGGCTCGATGCCGTAGATCTTGCCGCCCAGCTCATCCTTGAATTTGGCGATATCGGCGAAGTCTTTCAGGCCTTTGTTGTACAGCGCTTCAGGGACTGCCAGGGTGTACTTGGCGTTCTCGAGGTTAGCGCGCACGGTTTCCACGGTGCCGGCATCACGGTACGGCTTGATGTCGTTTTCCATGGTCGGCATCCAGTTGCCGAGGAAGATGTCCATGTTCTTGCCGTCGGCCAGGGACTTGTAGGTCACTGGTACCGAAATCATCGTGGTGCGCGGCTTGTAGCCCAGGCCCTTGAGGATTTCGCTGGTGGTCGCGGTGGTGACGGTGATATCGGTCCAGCCGACATCGGAGAAGTTGACGGTCTTGCACTGTTCCGGTTCTGCGGCGTGTGCCATGACTGGCAAACTCAGCATGGCGGCCAACAACAACGAGGGTGAACCTTTCATCTGGGTAGACTCCTGTGTTTTTTCTGGCGGCATTCGCCGCGCTTTATAAGTGTTGCGGTTGGAGCGTGCGACAACAGCTCTGCCACGGTGCCTTGCAAACGAGTCGAGACTGATCATGTACCAGTGAAAATCTGACGCCTACAGGGTGCGTCGTATCCAGTACAGGGAGGGTCGTATCCAGTGTCGGTGACGTCGCTTACAGGTTTTTACCAGGGTAAAACCACAGGTTTTGCCCTTCTGCACCGCAAAAAACGGCCAAAACAGGCGTTCGCACGCAAGCGACGCTGGTGAGCATGGGTGCGTCGGTGTGAGACGCCGTGACGGGCAACAAAAACTGGATGATGCCGCCATCTGGGCGATCTGAGCGTAGCAGCTCGTTCAAGCCCGGCCCGTGCTTATCGAGGAGTTCCACGTTAATGGCTATCAGCGTTTTCGACCTGTTCAAGATCGGCATCGGGCCTTCGAGTTCTCACACCGTGGGCCCCATGCGTGCCGCGGCGTTGTTCGTTCAAGGCTTGCGTGAACGTGAATTGTTGGAGCAGGTGCGACGCGTTGAAGTTCAGCTGTACGGCTCGTTGTCGGCCACCGGCATCGGCCACGGCAGCGACACTGCCACCATCATGGGCCTGATGGGCGAGTGGCCGGACGCGATCGATCCGTCGCAAATCGGCGTGCGCATTCACACCCTGCGCGAAACCGACACCCTGCTGCTGGACGGGCGCTTGCCCGTGCCGTTCGTGTGGGCCCGGGACATGCGCCTGCTCGACGAAAACCTGCCCTTTCACCCCAACGCCATGACCCTGGTGGTGTTCGGTGATGACGGCGAACTGCGCCGCGACACCTACTACTCCGTCGGTGGCGGTTTTGTGGTGGATGAAGCCCAGGCTCAAAGCGGCGTGGCGGACATGGACCGCACCGTACTGCCCTATGACTTTTCCAGCGCCGCCGAGCTGTTGCAACTGTGCAAGACCCATAACCTGCGCGTCGCCGAATTGATGCTGGCCAACGAAAAAGTCTGGCGCTCCGAAGAAGATATCCGCAGCGGCCTGATGAAACTCTGGCACGCCATGCAGGACTGCGTGGAGCAGGGCCTCAAACACGAAGGCATCCTGCCCGGCGGCCTGAACGTACGCCGTCGCGCCGCCAAGTTGCACCGCAGTCTGCAGGAGCTGAACAAACCCAACGTGATCGGCTCGACCTTGAGCGCCATGGAATGGGTCAACCTGTTCGCCCTGGCGGTCAACGAAGAAAATGCCGCCGGTGGGCGCATGGTCACCGCACCGACCAATGGCGCGGCGGGGATCATCCCGGCGGTGCTGCACTATTTCATGAAGTTCAGCGAAGAAGTCACCGAAGCCAACGTGGTCGACTATCTGCTTGGCGCCGCGGCAGTGGGCATCCTGTGCAAAAAGAACGCGTCGATCTCCGGTGCCGAAGTCGGTTGCCAGGGTGAGGTGGGTTCTGCATGCGCGATGGCTGCCGCGGGACTCGCGGAGATCCTCGGCGCCACGCCGGAACAACTGTGCAACGCCGCCGAAATCGGTCTGGAGCATAACCTCGGCCTGACCTGCGATCCGGTGGGCGGGCTGGTGCAAGTGCCGTGCATCGAGCGCAATGCGATTGCAGCGGTCAAGGCGATCAACGCCGCGCAAATGGCCCTGCGTGGCGACGGTCAGCACTTTATCTCGCTGGATCGGGTGATCCGCACGATGCGCGATACCGGGGCGGATATGCATGACAAGTACAAAGAGACTTCGCGGGGCGGCTTGGCGGTCAGCGCAGTCGAGTGCTGAGGCCGGGTCGCCTGCATCGGGGGGCGTGCCCCCCGATGGCTGAGATCGGGTCAGAACTGCTCATAAAGTGAACACTCAAACCAAAAGCGCCACCTTTTGGCGCGTCGCAAACAGATAAGTAGCTTGCGAACGATTTGCCCTCGATCACGCGTCCCCCGTGCGTTGGGTGACAGACTTATCCCACACCCCTCAAAGCGCCTTCCCACAAGTGCTACCGATCTGCTCACGGCTCAGGCAGACCTGCTCTCACATCGTTTTCAGGCTATATCCCGCACTTCCTGCGCGGGCTTATATAGACGCATCAACAGGTCGTTTTCAGGATTTATTGAATACGTATTCAATTTCAGGCACGGCATTTGCTCTATCCATTCAAAGCCTCTCCTCGTTATGGACGAGGAGTGCAATAACAAGAGCCTCGCCTGAGGCCATTACCCGCTTTGTGTGAGGAGATTACCGCGATGACGTCGTTCAACTCAGGGGCCCAACCCCAGAACCGTGCGCCTCAATCCATCGGCTTTTTGCTGCTGGACAATTTCACGCTGATTTCCCTGGCGTCGGCAGTGGAACCACTGCGCATGGCGAACCAGCTGTCCGGCCGCGAGTTGTATCGCTGGACCACCCTGAGCGTGGATGGCAACCAAGTCTGGGCCAGCGACGGTCTGCAAATCACTCCCGATGCTTCCATGCACAAAGCTCCGGCCCTGGACACCGTGATTGTGTGCGGCGGCGTGGGTATCCAGCGCACCGTGACCCGTGAGCACGTGTCATGGCTGCAAAGCCAGGCGCGCCAGTCCCGTCGTCTTGGCGCCGTGTGCACCGGCAGTTGGGCTCTGGCCTGCGCCGGCCTGCTCGATGGCTTCGATTGCAGCGTGCACTGGGAATGCCTGGCCTCGATGCAGGAAGCCTTCCCGCGTGTGGCCATGAGCACACGCCTGTTCACCCTCGACCGCAACCGCTTTACCAGCTCGGGCGGCACCGCGCCGCTGGACATGATGCTGCACCTGATCAGCCGCGATCACGGCCGTGAGCTGTCGGCCGCCATCTCCGAGATGTTTGTGTACGAGCGCATCCGCAACGAACAGGACCACCAGCGCGTGCCGCTCAAACACATGCTCGGCACCAATCAGCCGAAGCTGCAGGAGATCGTGGCGCTGATGGAAGCCAACCTGGAAGAACCGATCGACCTGGATGAATTGGCGGTGTACGTCGCCGTGTCGCGCCGCCAGCTGGAGCGCCTGTTCCAGAAATACCTGCACTGCTCACCGTCGCGCTACTACCTCAAGCTGCGCCTGATTCGTGCACGGCAACTGCTCAAGCAAACGCCGATGTCGATCATTGAAGTGGCGTCGGTGTGCGGGTTTGTCTCCACGCCGCACTTCTCCAAGTGCTACCGCGAGTACTTCGGCATCCCGCCACGGGATGAGCGCGTAGGTTCCAACACCACCCAGCAAGTGGCGATGATGCCGATTCCGCAGGCCCTGGTGCTGGCGCCGTTGGCCGGGCCGATGTCGGCGTTGAGCCAGGCGCGCAACGAGTCGACGTTTGCCAGCGTCAGGCTTTAAAACGCGTTGACTGCATCGGGGGCAAGCCCCCGATAGCGGTCTATCAGGCGCCCGAGTTCTGCTTGAACTGCATCAGCGCCGGCAACAGCTGCTTGTCGATTGCCTGACGCACCGCCGGCAAAATCGTCGCGCTGCCGCTGTACATTTTTTCCACCATGCCTTTGAGCGCCTTGGCCCGTGCTTCGCTCAAGCCGCGCACGGCGCACTCGCAGGCCTGTTCGGCGCTGGCGCCGCTGGACACTTCAAAACCCAACGAGCGCAGTTGGTCCAACAGGTCATTCTGGTCAATCAAATCCGCATGCATCATGACGTTTATCCTGGTGAGGGGAGCGGGGTCTGACCTGGATTCTGGTAGCCGCTCAGGCACGCGGCAAGGGCAGAATGCACGAATGCCTCAGATGGCTATGAGCGTGTCGTTTTCGGGCCATGCACCGTCCTCGGTTATCGGCACACTGAACTCAGCCACACAGCTTGATGGTTTGGTCACCCTCGGGATGTACAGCTCACACAAGGCACCTCTGCCTCGATCCAGTCACGGCTGGATCGGGGCTTTTTTCGCTTATTTTTTGACCGGCAAACCGATCACGCGGCCAAGCAGGGCGGGTCTGGGCAGGTTCACCTGTGCGGCGCTGATCGCTGCGATTTTTTCCAGCGTAGCCGCAGCGAACGGTGCCGCATGCGGGCCCGCCAGGTCGACATGCAACAGCATCTGCTCATTGCCGGCCAGTTCCTTCTCGTCACCTGCCAGGTGCAGGCTGTGATAAAGGTGCAGGCGCTTGGCGTCGTGGGCGATCAGTTGGGTGTGCACCTCAACCTCGGCGCCCAGCTTCACTTCGTGCAGGTAGTTCAGGTGCAGCTCCAGGGTGAACAGCGAGTGGCCACTGGCTTCGCGGTTGTCGCTGTCCAGGCCCAGGGTGTCCATCAGCGCGTCGGTCGCGTAGCTGAAAATCAGCAAATAGAACGCGTCGCGCAGATGGCCGTTGTAGTCGACCCAGGCCGGCTGGACTTGGGTGGTGTAGGTGGTCAATGCAGGCATGGTGGGTATCCGTTATTCGGCGAAGGTCATGCCGTGTCTGGCCTTGGTGGTTTTCACCGCCTCCAGCACCGCCAACAGGCAATCATCACGGTAGCGCTCCAGCGCCGAAATACTGTGTGTGCCCAACTGATCACGGGTGCCGTCGACCACATCATCGATCAGTTTGTCGGTCAGTTCCGGTGCCGGCAGGTAGGTCCACGGCAACTGCAGCGCGGGGCCGAACTGTGCCATGAAGTGCCGCATACCCGCATCACCGCCCGCCAGGGTGTAGGTGAGGAAAGTGCCCATGAACGACCAGCGCAACCCGGCGCCAAAGCGAATCGCATCATCGATTTCACCGGTGGTGGCCACGCCGTCATTCACCAGGTGCAGCGCCTCGCGCCATAGCGCTTCGAGCAGGCGATCGGCGATAAACCCAGGGACTTCCTTGCGCACATGCAACGCACGCATGCCGAGGGATTCATACACCTTGATTGCGGCCTGGATCGCCTCGGGCGCGGTTTTCTTACCGCCCACCACTTCCACCAACGGCAGCAGGTACACCGGGTTGAACGGGTGCCCAACCACGCAGCGCTCCGGGTGGGTGGAGCCCTCGTAGAACTCACTCGGCAGCAGGCCCGAAGTGCTCGAGCCGATCAATGCATTCGGCTTGGCCGCTGCGCTGATCTTGCTGTGCAGTTCAAGTTTCAGATCCAGGCGTTCCGGGGCGCTTTCCTGGATGAAGTCGGCGTCTTTCACGCAGGCTTCGATGGTGCTGACAAAGCGTAGGCGGTCCTGGGACGCGCCCGGCGCCAGGCCCTGTTTCTCCAGGGCACCCCAGGCGTTGGCGACGCGTTTGCGCAGCGCCGCTTCAGCGCCGGGCGCCGGGTCCCAGGCGACCACATCCAGGCCGTGGGCGAGGGCGCGGGATACCCAGCCGCTGCCGATGACGCCGCTGCCGAGGGCGGCGAAGGTTTTGATTTCGGTGATAAAGCTCATGGGCGACGTTCCTAAGGGGGAGGTGTTTTTTCTGCAGGAGTCAGGTGGTGTTTCAGGCAATCAGCCGCGCTGGGTCAGGCCCATCTTGATTCGCCCTTCGGCGGGGGTCATGACCCGTGCGCCCAGGCGGCTGAGGATTTCGCTGGCGCGTTCCACCAGTTGGCCGTTGGTGGCGAGCACGCCTTTGTCCAGCCACAGGTTGTCCTCCAGACCGACCCGCACGTTGCCGCCCAGCAGCACCGCTTGCGCCGCCATCGGCATTTGCATGCGGCCAATGCCAAAACCGGCCCACACTGCGTCGGCAGGCAGATTGTCGACCATGGCTTTCATGGTGGTGGTGTCGGCCGGCGCGCCCCACGGGATGCCCAGGCACAGCTGGAACAGCGGGTTGTCGAGCAGACCTTCCTTGATCATCTGCTTGGCGAACCACAGGTGGCCGGTGTCGAAAATTTCCAGCTCGGCCTTCACGCCCAGTTCCTGGATGCGCCTGGCGCCGGCCCGCAACTGCGCCGGGGTGGACACGTAAATGGTGTCGCCATCGCCGAAGTTCAGAGTGCCGCAGTCCAGGGTGCAGATTTCCGGCAGCAGTTCTTCGACGTGGGCCAGGCGGGTCAACGGGCCGACGAGATCGGTGTTGGGGCCGAATTCCATGGGGTTCTCGCCGCCGCCGATCTCCAGGTCACCGCCCATGCCGGCGGTGAGGTTGACGATGATGTCGACGTCGGCCTCGCGGATGCGCTCCATCACTTCGCGGTACAGGGCCACGTCGCGGCTGAATTTGCCGGTGTGCGGGTCACGCACGTGGCAGTGCACCACCGTGGCCCCGGCCTTGGCCGCTTCAACGGCCGCCGCCGCGATCTGTTTGGGGGTGACCGGCACGTGCGGGCTTCTGGCGGTGGTGTCGCCAGCACCGGTGAGTGCGCAGGTGATGATGACGTCGTGGTTCATGGGACAGGTTCCTTACAGGCGTAGTGATGCCGTCCGCAGCCGCTGTCGGCTGCGAAGCGGTGAATGAACAGGGGTTATTTGGCGGTGAGTTGCAGGTTGGCGGCCGCGGGTTTGCCGTCGAAGGTAGTCACCCCTTCCAGCCAGCGTGCCTGGTCTTGCGGGTGATCCTTGAGCCACTGTTTGGCCGATTCCAGAGCGTCCTTGTGATCGAGCAGCGGTTGCATCATCCGGCTCTCGTCGGCGGCGGTGAACGTCAGGTTGGTCAGCAGTTTGTGCACGTTGGGGCACTGTTCGGCGTAGTTTGGCGCGGTGACGCTCCACACCGTGGCCATGCCTTCGTTCGGGCCCAGGGCATCGTCGCTGCCGCTGAGGTAGGTCATGGCGATGTTGACGTTCATCGGGTGCGGCGCCCAGCCGAAGAACACCACGGCTTCCTTGCGCCGCACGGCGCGATCGACGGCGGCCAGCATGCCGGCTTCGCTGGACTCCACCAGTTGGAACTTGCCCAGGCCGAACTGGTTCTTGGCGATCATCGCCTTGATTTGCGTATTGGCACCCGAGCCTGGCTCGATGCCATAGATCTTGCCGCCCAGTTCTTTTTCGAACTTGGCGATGTCGGCGAAGGTTTTCAGGCCCTTGTCCGCCAGGTAGGTGGGCACGGCGAGGGTGGCGCGGGCGTCTTCCAGGCTTGGTTTGTCGAGGACCTTGACTTGCCCTGCGTCGACGAACGGCGTGATGGTCTGGGTCATCAGCGGGTTCCAGTAGCCCAGGAACATATCCAGGCGCGCGTCGCGGATGCCGGCGAAGATGATCTGCTGGGAGGCGCTGGTTTGTTTGGTCTTGTAGCCGAGGCCGTCGAGCAACACTTGGGTCATGGCGCTGGTGGCGATGACATCGGTCCAGTTCACCACGCCCATGCGCACGTTCTGGCAGGAGGCCGCGTCGGCCGCCAGGACGTTAGTGCTCAAGATGGCGCTGGCGCTGAGTACGAGCACGCAGCGGTTGATCAGTCGGTTCATGGTGGATCCCTCGGCAGGTCGTTATTGTGGGGTCCGGCGTCTTTGTGCGCCGTGAGGCCAAGTTACGCAAGCCGGCGGGCGACAAAACGCACGGCGGCGACCCGCTCTTGCACTGGCGCGACCTGCCCCCTTGAATCCGCTTCTGAACGGGAGTATCACAGTGCCACGCTGCCCGTGCGACGAGAGCGCCACCATGTCCCAGGATTTCTACTTTTTGCTGATGCCGGGCTTCTCGGCCATCGGCTTTATTTCCGCGCTGGAGCCGCTGCGGGTGGCCAATCGCTTCCGTGGCGAACTGTATCGCTGGCACGTGCTGAGTGCCGATGGCGGGGCGGTACTGGCGAGCAATGGCATGTCGGTCAATGCCGACGCCGCGCTGGAACCCTTGAAAAAGGGCGCGACCTTACTGGTGGTGGCCGGTTTCGAACCGTTGCAGTGCGCCACTCCCGCCCTGGAACACTGGTTGCGTCGCCTCGACCATGAAGGCGTGACGCTCGGCGCCATAGACACCGGCGCCTGCGTGCTGGCGCAAGCCGGGCTGCTCGACGGCCACCGCCTGACCCTGCACTGGGAAGCCATCGACGCCTTCAAAGAGTCCTATCCTCACCTCACCGTGACCCAGGAACTGTTCGAGATCGACCGCCGCCGCATCACTTGCGCCGGTGGCACCGCGTCCATCGACCTGATGCTCGACCTGATCGCCCAGGCCCACGGCCCGGAGCTGGCGATTCAGGTGTCCGAGCAGTTCGTGCTTGGCCGCATTCGCCCGCGCAAAGACCACCAGCGCATGCAGATCGCCACACGCTACGGCATCAACAACAAGAAACTGGTGCAGGTAATCGGCGAGATGGAACAGCACACCGAACCGCCACTGAGCACGTTGGCCCTGGCCGAGGCGATCAAGGTCACCCGGCGCCAGTTGGAGCGCCTGTTTCGCCTGCACTTGAACGACACACCGAGCAACTTCTACCTCGGCCTGCGCCTGGAAAAAGCCCGGCAACTGCTCAGGCAGAGCGACCTGAGTGTGCTGGAGGTGAGTATTGCCTGCGGGTTTGAATCGCCGTCGTACTTTACCCGCAGCTATCGCGCGCGGTTTGCCAAGTGTCCGCGCGAGGATCGGCGACGGGAGGTGGTTTGACGGGCAATTATAGTTAATTATACTCACTACTATAATTTATAGTGCTTTCCATAATTGAGTATAAATCCATGTCCAAGCAGAGCGGTTTCGTATTCCGCCGGCCCATCCTGGCAAAAAGCATTGCCGACGGCCTGGTAGGGGCGGGCATCCAGGATTTTACCTCCGGCCTGTTTCTCGCGGCGCCGAGGCGTACGGGCAAAAGTACGTTTTTGCGTGAAGACCTGATCCCGGAGTGTCAGCTTCGAGGCTGGCTGAGCGTGTATGTCGACCTGTGGGCTGACAAAGAGCAGGACCCAGCCGAGTTGATCGCCAGCGCGATTGCCGCAGCGCTGGTGCCCTATGAAAAGGGCATTCGCAAGCTGGCAAAGAACATCGGGATCGATAAATTAAGCTTCCTGCGGACCCTGTCCTGGGACTTCAGCAAGCCGCAATTGCCGGTGGGCGCGACATTGACCCAGGCCTTGGAGCTGCTGCACCGCGCGGCGGAAAAACCGGTGGTCCTGGTGATTGACGAAGCGCAGCACGCCTTGACCAGCGAGGCCGGCATCAACGCGATGTTCGCCCTGAAGGCCGCCCGCGATCAGCTCAACCAAGGGCGCGACGAGGACGGCAGCGGGTTGCATCTGGTGTTCACCGGCTCCAATCGCGACAAGCTTGCCCACTTGGTCCTGGGCAAAAGCCAGCCGTTCTTCGGCTCCAGCATCACGCCATTTCCACTGTTGGGCCGCGAGTTTACCCAGGCCTACACCGCGCACCTCAATGCGCATTTGGCGCAGACCAACCAATTCAATGCGGCTGATATCGATGAGGCGTTCGAGCTGGCAGGGCGTCGCCCCGAGATGCTGCGCACCATCATTGGTGAGGTGGCGCTGGAGTTGGGGGAGGCCGGCAACCTTGGCCAACTGCTGCACAGTCGCGCCGAGTTGCTGCGTGCCGGTGTGTGGACCGAGTTCGAAAGCGCCTGGAACGCGTTGACCATCCCACAGCGCGCGGTGTTGCAGGTGATGGTGGAGCGTTCGCAACACAACGAACCGTTCGCGCCGTTCACCGACGCTACCCTCACGGCGGTCGGCAAGGCCCTGGAGGACATGGGCAGCGACGTGGTGCCGGGCACCCAGACCATTCAGGCGTGCATCGATGCGCTGCGCGACAAGGAACTGGTGTGGAAGTCGAGCCGGGGCGGGTATGCCCTGGAAGACAAGTCATTCGGGGATTGGCTGCTGCACAAGCGCTGAAGGGCGCCGCAGATCGGTGTGGTGTTGCTTATTTTTTGAGCAGTGCCGAACAGGCGGCTTTGTAAGCCTCGTGCTGGTACTTGTTCAGGGTCGCGGGCAGATCGAAGGCGTGTTTTTTGTACTGCGCATTGAGGGTCTGCGGCGACAGCAAGGTCACTTCAACGCCATCTAGAAGCTGAAACACCCCTTCAATCTTGAACGTGGTCGGGCCACCGGCGAACTCGCCTTTCTTGCTGCGCTTTTTGATGGCGATGCGGGTGATGGCGTTGGCCTGCACAAAGGCCTTCACCTGGGCGGCGAAGGCTTTGACGTTGGCCGCTTCATCGTCGTCGCCCAGGGCGATTTTCTTGGTGGCCAGGGCGACGTGCGTCAGCGCCTGGTTGTCCAGGGAGGCGACGGCGATGATGGCTTCGCTGCCTTTGATTTCGATGCCGCAGATAGTCATGAATGGCCTTGGTTCAGGTTAAAAGTGACGGGATTGTCGCTTATTCCTGACCAATCGACTCCAAAAACTCCGACCGCTCGTCACTCATCCGCGCCAGGCAATCATTTTGCGCAATCGCGTAGGCCTTGGTGCCGGTGACAGCCGGGAAGGTGTCCACCGCGCAATCGGCGTCACGCAGTTTTTCCCATTTCTGCTGGGCGTCCTTCAGACGAGCGGTAATGTCCGCCAGCTTGGTTTTGTCGTGCCCATAGGTCGAACCCATGCGTTCGAGCAACGCTTGATAGTTATCCTTGAGCAATTGCTCGGCGGTGGTTTTGTTGTAGGTGGCGCATTCCAGGGTTTGTTTGTCGTTTTCGATGCCATCGCACGGGGTGCTGTCGGTGTCTTCAGCCGCGTGGACGCCGGTTGCGATGAGTGCCAAAGCCAGGAAAATCGATTTCATTGCGCCTTCTCATATCAGGTGATGGCCGAATTCTGGCTCAAGCGTAAGACAAAGAACAGTCGCCAGTCAGACCAGTCTTAACACCCTTTGTCGCGGATTGACGCTTTCGGCAATTCCCCTGTCGTTTTTGCACCCGGCTCTGTCGGCCCCTGGGCATATGCTGGCCCCAAAGCGCCGGCAGACGATTCGGCGCATGAATCGCCAATAAGGGGACGCCTGATGAGCCCAGCCGAGTTGCACGCCGACAGCATCGTTATCGACGGGCTGATTATTGCCAAGTGGAATCGCGAGCTGTTCGAGGACATGCGCAAAGGTGGCCTGACCGCCGCCAACTGCACCGTGTCGGTGTGGGAAGGGTTCCAGGCCACGATCAATAACATCGTTGCCAGCCAGACCTTGATCCGTGAAAACAGCGACCTGGTGATCCCGGTCAAAACCACCGCCGACATCCATCGCGCCAAGGCGCAGGGCAAGACCGGCATCATCTTCGGCTTCCAGAACGCCCATGCCTTCGAAGACCAGCTCGGCTACGTCGAGATCTTCAAGCAGCTCGGCGTCGGTGTGGTGCAGATGTGCTACAACACCCAGAACCTGGTCGGCACTGGCTGCTATGAGCGTGACGGCGGCCTGTCGGGCTTTGGCCGCGAGATCGTCGGCGAGATGAACCGCGTCGGCATCATGTGCGACCTGTCCCACGTCGGCTCCAAGACCAGCGAAGAAGTCATCCTCGAATCGAAAAAGCCGGTGTGCTACTCCCATTGCCTGCCGTCCGGGCTTAAAGAGCACCCGCGCAACAAGTCCGATGAAGAACTCAAGTTCATTGCCGACCATGGCGGGTTTGTCGGTGTGACCATGTTCGCGCCGTTCCTG
This sequence comes from Pseudomonas sp. EYE_354, assembly GCF_023148575.1. Lineage (NCBI taxonomy): Bacteria > Pseudomonadati > Pseudomonadota > Gammaproteobacteria > Pseudomonadales > Pseudomonadaceae > Pseudomonas > Pseudomonas sp. EYE_354. Next base: position 134,783 of record NZ_JAHXNQ010000009.1, on the reverse strand, counting down.
GCCAAGGGCATTGACTCGACTATCGACGACTACGCCGAAGCCATCGAATACACCATGAACATCGTCGGCGAAGACGCCATTGGTATCGGCACCGACTTCACTCAGGGTCATGGCCAGGATTTCTTCGAAATGCTGACCCATGACAAGGGCTATGCCCGCCGTCTGACCAGCTTCGGCAAGATCATCAACCCGCTGGGCATCCGCACCGTGGGCGAGTTCCCCAACCTCACCGAGACCCTGCTCAAGCGCGGCCACAGCGAACGCGTGGTGCGCAAGATCATGGGCGAGAACTGGGTCAACGTCCTCAAAGACGTCTGGGGCGAATAAGCCGGCGCAACCGCATCTTTTCCCCCGGCCGTCCGTGCCGGGGCATACCTGAGAATTTTCTGGAGTTAAGTTTCCATGGCCAAGATCGCCCCGCAATTGCCAATCGAAGTCGACAGCGAAACCGGTGTCTGGACCTCCGACGCCCTGCCGATGCTGTACGTGCCGCGCCATTTCTTCGTCAACAACCACATGGGTATCGAAGAAGTACTGGGCGCCGACGCCTATGCCGAGATCCTCTACAAGGCCGGCTACAAGTCCGCCTGGCACTGGTGTGAAAAAGAAGCCGAGTGCCACGGCCTGGAAGGCGTCGCGGTGTTCGAACACTACATGAAGCGCCTGTCGCAACGCGGCTGGGGCCTGTTCAAGATCCAGGACATCGACCTCGACAAAGGCACCGCCAGCGTCACGCTTGAGCACTCGGCATTCGTCTATGTGTACGGCAAGGTCGGGCGCAAGGTCGACTACATGTTCACCGGCTGGTTTGCCGGTGCCATGGACCAGATCCTGGAAGCCCGTGGCAGCAAGATCCGCACCGTCGCCGAACAAGTCTACGGAGGCTCCGAAGAGGGCTTTGATTCTGGTTTGTTCACCGTCAAGCCGTTGTAAGCCGAGGACCGTGCCATGGCTTTCGAAGCAATGTTCCAGCCGATTCAGATCGGCAAACTGACTATCCGCAACCGCGTACTCAGTACTGCCCACGCCGAGGTGTATGCCACCGACGGCGGCATGACCACTGACCGCTATGTGAAGTACTACGAAGAGAAAGCCAAGGGCGGCATTGGCCTGGCGATCTGCGGCGGCTCCTCGGTGGTGGCCATCGACAGCCCGCAGGAATGGTGGAGTTCGGTGAACCTGTCCACCGACCGCATCATCCCGCACTTCCAGAACCTGGCCGACGCCATGCACAAGCATGGCGCCAAGATCATGATCCAGATTACCCACATGGGCCGCCGCTCGCGTTGGGACGGCTTCAACTGGCCGACCCTGATGTCGCCCTCCGGCGTGCGTGAGCCGGTGCACCGTGCCACGTGCAAGACCATTGAGCCTGAAGAGATCTGGCGCGTGATCGGCAACTACGCCCAGGCTGCGCGCCGGGCCAAGGCCGGTGGCCTGGACGGCGTGGAACTGTCGGCGGTGCACCAGCACATGATCGACCAGTTCTGGAGCCCGCGGGTCAACAAGCGTACTGACGAATGGGGCGGCAGCTTCGAGGGCCGCATGAAGTTCGGCCTGGAAGTGCTCAAGGCCGTGCGCGCCGAAGTGGGTGATGACTTCTGCGTGGGCATGCGCCTGTGCGGTGACGAGTTCCACCCGGACGGCCTGTCCCACGAGGACATGAAGCAGATCGCCAAGTACTACGACGACACCGGCATGCTCGACTTCATCGGCGTGGTGGGTTCAGGCTGCGACACGCACAACACCCTGGCCAACGTGATCCCGAACATGAGCTACCCGCCGGAGCCGTTCCTGCACCTGGCGGCCGGTATCAAGGAAGTGGTCAAGGTCCCGGTGCTGCACGCGCAGAACATCAAGGACCCGAACCAGGCCACGCGTATTCTGGAAGGCGGCTATGTGGACATGGTCGGCATGACCCGTGCCCACATCGCTGACCCGCACCTGATCGCCAAGATCAAGATGGGCCAGATCGACCAGATCAAGCAATGCGTCGGCGCCAACTACTGCATCGACCGTCAGTACCAGGGCCTGGATGTGCTGTGCATCCAGAACGCGGCCACCTCCCGTGAATACATGGGCGTGCCGCACATCATCGAAAAATCCACCGGGCCCAAACGCAAAGTCGTGGTGGTCGGTGCCGGCCCTGCGGGGATGGAAGCCGCGCGCGTGGCGGCCGAACGCGGCCACGACGTGACCCTGCTGGAGAAAAAAGAATTTATCGGCGGGCAAATCACCACCGCGTCCAAAGCGCCGCAGCGCGACCAGATCGCCGGCATCACCCGCTGGTTCCAACTGGAGCTGGCGCGGTTGAAAGTCGACCTGCGCCTGGGCGTGGCGGCCGATGCCGAAACCATCCTGGACCTGCGTCCTGACGTGGTCGTGCTGGCGGTCGGCGGGCATCCGTTTATCGAGCAGAACGAACACTGGGGCGCCGCTGAAGGCCTGGTGGTCAGCAGTTGGGATGTGCTCGACGGCAAAGTCGCGCCGGGCAAGAACGTGCTGGTCTACGACACCATCTGCGAATTCACCGGCATGTCGGTGGCCGACTTCCTGGCCGACAAAGGCTGCCAGGTGGAAATCGTCACCGATGACATCAAGCCGGGCGTTGCGATCGGCGGTACGTCGTTCCCGACGTACTACCGCAGCATGTACCCCAAAGAAGTGATCATGACCGGCGACATGATGCTGGAGAAGGTCTACCGCGAGGGCGACAAGCTGGTGGCGGTGCTGGAGAACGAATACACCGGCGCCAAGGAAGAGCGTGTGGTGGACCAGGTGGTGGTCGAGAACGGTGTGCGTCCGGACGAGGCCATTTACTACGGGCTCAAGGAAGGTTCGCGCAACAAGGGCCAGATCGACGTCGAAGCGCTGTTCGCGATCAAGCCGCAGCCGTGCTTGAGCGAAGCGGGCGAGGGCTACTTGCTGTTCCGCATCGGTGACTGTGTGGCGCAGCGTAATACCCACGCTGCCATCTATGACGCCCTGCGCCTTTGCAAGGATTTTTAAGAACAGTCGCGAGCGACAAGCTTCAAGCAGCAAGAAAGAGCAATGGGTGACCGGCTTTGACTTGCCGCTTGTAGCTTAAAACTTGCCGCTTGAGGTCGCCTCAATGTTGAACACCTTGCTGCCTATTCTCTTGTTTGCCGCCTTGGGGCTCGCTGTCCTCGGCGCGCTGCGTCGCGTCAACATGTGGCGCCGTGGCCGCGCGTCCAAAGTCGATCTGCTGGGCGGCCTGCTGGCCATGCCCAAGCGCTACATGGTCGATTTGCACCACGTGGTCGCCCGCGACAAATACATTGCCAACACCCACGTCGCCACGGCGCTGGGCTTTGTGCTGTCTGCATTGCTGGCGATTCTGGTGCACGGCTTCGGCCTGCAGAACCGGATCCTCGGCTATGCCTTGCTGCTGGCGTCGGTGCTGATGTTTGTCGGTGCCACCTTTGTCTACCTGCGTCGGCGCAACCCTCCTTCGCGCCTGTCCAAGGGCCCCTGGATGCGCCTGCCGAAAAGCCTGATGGCGTTCTCGGTGAGTTTCTTCCTGGTGACGTTGCCGGTGGCCGGGCTTCTGCCGGCGGACTTCGGCGGCTGGCTGCTGGCCGCGCTGTTGAGCGTAGGCGTGCTGTGGGGCGTGTCCGAAATGTTCTTCGGCATGACCTGGGGCGGCCCGATGAAACACGCCTTCGCCGGTGCCCTGCACCTGGCCTGGCACCGCCGCGCCGAACGCTTCGGCGGTGGCCGTTCCACCGGCTTGAAGCCGCTGGACCTGACCGACAAAAGCGCGCCCCTGGGCGTGGAAAAACCCAAGGATTTCACCTGGAACCAACTGCTCGGCTTCGACGCCTGCGTGCAGTGCGGCAAGTGCGAAGCGGCGTGCCCTGCGTTTGCTGCCGGGCAGCCGTTGAACCCGAAAAAACTGATTCAGGACATGGTCGTCGGCCTGGCGGGCGGCACCGATGCCAAGTTCGCCGGTAGTCCTTACCCTGGCAAAGCCATTGGCGAACACGGCGGCAACCCGCACCAGCCTATCGTTAACGGCCTGGTGGACGCGGAGACCCTGTGGTCGTGCACCACCTGCCGCGCCTGTGTGGAAGAGTGCCCGATGATGATCGAGCACGTGGACGCCATCGTCGACATGCGCCGCCACCTCACCCTGGAAAAAGGTGCCACGCCGAACAAGGGCGCCGAAGTCCTCGAAAACCTGATCGCCACCGACAACCCGGGTGGTTTCGCACCGGGCGGTCGCCTCAACTGGGCGGCGGACCTGAACTTGCCGTTGCTCAGCGACACAGGCAGTACCGACGTGCTTTTTTGGGTTGGCGACGGCGCGTTCGACATGCGCAACCAGCGCACCCTGCGCGCGTTCGTCAAAGTGCTGAAGGCGGCCAAGGTCGACTTCGCCGTACTCGGTCTCGAAGAGCGCGACAGCGGCGACGTGGCGCGGCGCCTGGGCGATGAAGCGACGTTCCAGCTGCTGGCCACGCGCAATATCCAGACCCTGGCCAAGTACAGCTTCAAACGCATCGTCACCTGCGATCCGCACAGTTTCCATGTGTTGAAAAACGAGTACGGCGCCTTCAACGGCAACTACCGTGTGCAGCACCACAGCACCTTCATGGCCGAGCTGATTGGCGACGGCGCCCTGAACCTGGGCCAGCACAAAGGCAACAGCGTGACCTATCACGACCCGTGCTACCTGGGCCGCTACAACGGCGAGTACGAAGCGCCGCGCCAGGTGCTGCGCGCGCTGGGCATCGAGGTCAAGGAGATGCAACGCTCGGGCTTCCGTTCGCGCTGCTGCGGCGGCGGCGGCGGTGCGCCGATCACCGACATCCCCGGCAAACAGCGGATCCCGGACATGCGCATGGATGACATTCGCGAAACCGGCGCCGAGCTGGTGGCCGTGGGCTGCCCGCAATGCACCGCGATGCTTGAAGGTGTGGTCGAGCCCCGGCCGTTGATCAAGGACATTGCCGAGTTGGTGGCCGACGCATTGCTCGAAGAGGCCGCGCCGGTCAAAACCCCGATCACACGCCCTGCCCAACAAACGCCTGCGGAGGTGCACTGATGAGCGACATTATCCGCCGCGACCCCCGTGCCGAATGGATCGCCCGTAACCGCCTGCACCCACTGCACGCGGCCATGCAAGCGGTGCAACACAGCTGGATGGGGCCTCACGGCGTTGTCCGCAAAAACGTCCATGGCGTCGGTTTTATCGGCCCCAACGGTATCAAGCGTATCGACCGCAGCGGCGCCCAGCAGGGCGGCGCGGCCAAGCGCAGCGCGGCGGTGCAGGTGCAGTTGCCGCTGCATCAGGTGCCGGCGCCGGCGTTCTATATCAACGTGGTGCCCGACATGGTCGGCGGCCGCTTGAGTAGTCACGACCGTGACCTGCTCGGCCTGGCGCGGCAGCTGGCCGGCGCCGACGGTGCGGTGCTGGCGGTGGTGTTCGGCGAACACAAAGAGAGCGCGTTTGCCACCGCCGGTGTCGACCGCTTGCTGGTGCTGGATGGCGCCGAGTTCGAGGGTTATTCACCAGAGCAACGTGTGCATGGCCTGCGGGCTGTGGATAACCAATTCAACCCGCGCCACTGGTTGCTGCCTGACAGCCGCAGTGGCGGTGGTGAGCTGGGTCGGCGTTTTGCCGCCAGCCTCAAGGAGCGTCCGGCCACGCGGGTGTGGCAGATCAAGGGCGATGAATGCATCGGCCGCGCCGGTGCGGGTCAGGAAGATTTGGCGCGGCCGTTGCCGCGCCTGATCCTCGCCGCGGTGGAATGTGCCGAACCGGTCAGCGACACGCGCCATGAAGTCTTGCCCGTGGAGTTATCCACAGGCCTGGCGCGCAGCCTGCCGCGTATCGAAGACCTCGGCGCGGTGGCGGTGGACCCGGCAGCGATTCCGATGGCCGAGGCGGAGTTTATTTTCTCCGGCGGCAACGGCGTGAAGGATTGGGCGCTGTTCCACCAGACCGCCGCCGCACTGGGCGCCACCGAAGGCGCGTCGCGGGTGGCGGTGGACGATGGTTTTATGGCGCGTGATCGCCAGGTCGGTGCCAGCGGCACCTGGGTGACCGCACGGGTGTATGTGGCCGTGGGGATTTCCGGGGCGATCCAGCACCTGCAAGGCATCGGTGCCTGCGACAAGGTGGTGGCGATCAACCTGGATCCGGGTTGCGACATGATCAAGCGTGCCGACCTGTCGGTGATCGGCGAAAGCGCCGCGATACTGCAAGCCTTGATCGATGCGATCGAGGCCTACCGCAACGGCGCCAAGCGCGATGCGGCTTAAGCAAAGGATATGGCCATGACGACCAATGTAATCAGCCTCGTGTCCATCGGCGCCCACCCCACCTCCGGTCGCCCACGGCGCGCCGAGCAAGATGCGCGCGCGGTGGAACTGGGCCTGCAAATGGCTGGGGATAAGTTGCAGGTGCTGCACGCCGGCAACATCGCCGAGCCCACGTTGCGCAGCTACCTGGGCATGGGGCTGCCGCAACTGCATGTACTCGAACAACCGACCGGCGCCGATGCGCTGCCGGTGCTCAGTGACTACCTGCGCGACGCCGGTGCCCATGTGGTGCTCACCGGCAGTCAGGCGGAAACCGGCGAAGGTTCGGGCATGCTGCCGTTCCTGCTGGCCGAGCAACTGGGTTGGCCGCTGATTGTGGGCCTGGCCCAGGTGGAATCCATCGAGGCGGGCGTGGCCCATGTGCTGCAAGCCTTGCCGCGCGGTCAGCGGCGGCGCCTGAAGGTGCGTCTGCCGTTCGTGGCCACGGTGGATAACGCGGCGCCCAAGCCTCGGCAAAGCGCCTACGGCCCGGCGCAACGCGGTGAACTGGCGGCCCATGAAGTTGAAGTTGAACAAGACGAGTTATTCACAGCTGCGGTGCTGCAACCGGCCAAGCCCCGACCCAAGCGCCTCAAGGTGATCAAGGCCAAGAGCGGCGCCGACCGCATGAAAGCGGCCACGGCCAAAGCCAGTGGCGGCGGCGGGCAAGTGCTCAAGGGCCTCAGCCCGCAAGCGGGTGCCGAGGCGATTCTCAAGCTGCTGGTGGAAGAGGGAGTGGTGCGCTGATTTATCGTCGCCGGCCCCGCTGAGCCGAACGCCTGGAGGGGGCGGTGATGGCGGGGCTTGTTGAGGTGTAGCCGCTCACCGCAACGACCAGATCTCCTCCCCCAAAACCATTTTCAGTAAACAGGCTTCCCTCGAGGGCGCAGCCACAGGCTTACCCACAATCCCTGTTGACCCGTCTGTGGATAACCTGTTCGCGGTTGTCCACAACCCTTGCAGCTAAAGCCCTGCAGCCCTCTGTACGAAAAACAACCAAGCTAAATAACGGTTTTTGCTCGGGTTTTTCCGTTTATCCAGCCCGTCGGCCGCACCGACTTGCCCCCAAAGTCTGTTGGCGCTTCTGTGGATAAGATGTTTGCTGTCGCTTGCAGGCCTTATAAATAAAGGCGCTCAGAGTGTTGGTTAAAGTTTGATCAAATGCCTGCTTTTAACGACTTGATGGTGCGCAAAGCCTCGGTTTATGACGCTTTCAGCAGGTTTTCCACAGTGCCGTTGAAGTTGCCCCCAAAGTCTGTTGGTGCTTCTGTGGATAAGGTGTTCGCGCACAGCTGTAAGCCACGTCAACCGTGGGTTACGTGGGTTTGTTCAATAATTGATCAATCGTGCCGGAAACCGTGCAACTTGAATAAGTCACGGATTTTCTTCAGTTAATTGTGGGGGCGGGAAGCAGTTGCCCACAATTGCTGTGGGTGGCTCTGTGGATAAGTTGTTGGGCAACGGCTGGAGGGCAGGGTGATACAGGGTTGTCCGGGCTCTGGCTGTTTTTTGTACAGCCAAAACCCTGACAGTCGTAGCGTTACTCGTGAGCGGCGACGCCTTTGAGGTAAGGCGCGGGCGCTGCACCCAGGTTGCTGAGCATGCGCTCGCTGTACCAATCCACGAAGTTCACCACGCCGAACTCATACGTCTTGGAGTACGGGCCAGGCTGGTAGGCGGTGGAGTTGATGCCGCGCTGGTTCTCTTCGGCCAAGCGACGGTCCTGGTCGTTGGTGGCATCCCACACCTGGCGCATACGCTCCACGTCGTAGTCCACGCCTTCAACCGCGTCCTTGTGCACCAGCCACTTGGTGGTGACCATGGTTTCCTGGGCGCTGATCGGCCACACGGTGAACACAATGATGTGATCGCCCATGCAGTGGTTCCACGAGTGCGGCAGGTGCAGGATGCGCATCGAGCCCAGGTCCGGGTTCTTGATACGGCCCATGAGCTTGGCGCAACCTTGTTTGCCGTCCAGGGTCATCGACACGGTGCCTTTGAGCAGCGGCATGCGCACGATACGGTTACGCAGGCCGAAGCTGGCGTGGGCGTAAGGGATTTTTTCGGCATCCCAGGCAGCGGCGGAGGCGGCAACGTGGTCCTTGAACGCCTGATCGGCGCGTGGGTCGGTGACGTCGTCCCATTCCAGCAGGGTCTTCAACAGCTCCGGGTGCGACGCGTTGCAGTGGTAGCACTCACGGTTGTTTTCCAGCACCAGCTTCCAGTTGGCTTTTTCCATCAAGGTGGTTTGTACCGCCACCTTGGTGTTCTCCATGTCGTAGGGTTCCATGTAATGGTTCAGCGTCGACAGGAAATCGTCGATGGCCGGCGGGTTCTCGGCCAGGCTGATAAAGATGTAGCCGCCGGCGGTCTTCACGTTCACCGGCTTGAGGCCATACTGCTTCATGTCGAAGTCAGCGCCCATTTCGGTGCCGGCAAACAGCAGACGGCCGTCGAGCTCGTAGGTCCACTGGTGGTAGTGGCACACCAGCTTGGCGACTTTGCCTTTGTCGCTGGTGCACAAGCGCGAGCCACGGTGGCGGCACACGTTATGGAACGCATGCACCACGCCTTCGGCGCCACGGATCACGATGATCGGGTTCTTGCCCACTTGCAGGGTCAGGTAGTTGCCCTTGGTGGGGATCTCGCAGGTCATGCCGGCGATCAACCACTCTTTCTGGAAGATCTCCTGCATGTCGATATCAAACAGCCGTTCATCAGAGTAGAACGGCTGGGGCAGCGAAAAGGTGCGCTCGCGCTCTTGCAGCATTTGCGCGGTGGCCTTGCGTGCGGGTTCCAGCGGATCGCCCAAGCTTAAGGTTGCGGTGACGTCCATCGTATGTGTCCTCATGGCCATTCTGTGTGGCCGGCGAATAGTGGCTACGGTTGGTGCTATGCAAGGCGTAAAGAAAGCGTCTTTGTATGGAGCGAGTGTGGGGCCGACGGTGCGACGAACCTTATCCATGGGCGACATGGCCCAATCTGTTCCCGACGCGCAACCCCCTGTCGTTGGGGGCTGGTCGCGGTAAGTATGTGAATGTCGCAGATAGGTAAGTGGGTGGTTCTCGCGTTACGCAGAATCGCCACCATAAAGCCGAACATCGGCAGTGGAGAATCAGCATGTCCAATAGTTTCCTGAATCCAGTCACGACCCAGACCTGGGCCAATGGTCGGCACATCGTCCGTTGCGTCAAAGTCATCCAGGAAACCTGGGACGTGCGCACCTTTTGCTTCATGGCTGACCAGCCGATCCTGTTCTTTTTCAAGCCCGGGCAATTTGTCACCCTGGAGCTGGAAATCGAAGGCCAGCCGATCATGCGCTCGTACACCATTTCCAGCTCGCCTTCGGTGCCTTACAGCTTTTCTGTGACGATCAAGCGTGTGCCCGGCGGCAAAGTTTCCAACTGGCTGCACGACACTCTGCACGAAGGCCAGGAGTTGGCGGTGCACGGGCCGGTCGGGTTGTTCAACGCCATCGACTTCCCCAGCCCAAAGGTCCTGTACCTCAGCGGCGGCGTCGGCATCACGCCGGTGATGTCCATGGCGCGTTGGTTCTACGACACCAACGCCAATGTCGACATGACGTTTGTCCACAGCGCCCGCTCGCCCAAAGACATCATCTACCACCGCGAACTGGAGCATATGGCGTCGCGGATCGACAACTTCAGCCTGCACCTGATCTGCGAGAAGCATGGTCTGGGCGAGCCGTGGGCCGGGTATCGCGGTTACCTGAATCACAAGATGCTCGAATTGATGGTGCCCGACTTCCTTGAGCGCGAAGTGTTCTGCTGCGGTCCGACGCCGTACATGAGTGCAGTGAAGCGTCTGCTGGAAGCAGCGGGTTTCGATATGGCGCGCTATCACGAGGAGTCCTTCGGCGCCACGCCGCCGGAAGCGCGGGCCGACGCGGTGGAGCAAGCCGAGCAAGCGGCGGATGCGCCGGAAGTCGACCTGGCGGACCTGCATCAGGTGGAGTTCATTGCATCGGGCAAGAGCATTCGCGTGGCACCAGGCGAAACCGTGCATGCGGCGGCGGCCAAGCTGGGGCTGATGATTCCCAAAGCCTGCGGCATGGGCATCTGCGGGACGTGCAAGGTGATGAAGCTGGGCGGGGAGGTGGAAATGGAGCACAACGGCGGGATCACCGAGGAAGACGAAGCCGAGGGCTACATCCTGTCGTGCTGCAGCGTGCCGAAGGGTGATGTGCGTATCGAATTCTGACCACCGCTCGAAGCATCCATGTCCGAGTGCGATGCGACGCAGAGCGTCGCGGGCTGTATTCCCAGGCGGAGCGCGGGAACAATCTGTAGCCCACCGCTCGTTCCCATGCTCCGCGTGGGAATGCCTCCTGGGACGCTCCGCGTCCGGCTATCGGTGGCAATCGTCCATGTCCGTGTACGATGCGACGCAGAGCGTCGCGGGCTGTATTCCCACGCGGAGCGCGGGAACAATCTGTAGCCCACCGCTCGTTCCCATGCTCCGCGTGGGAATGCCTCCTGGGACGCTCCGCGTCCGGCGATCTTGGCAAGCATCCATTTCCATGTCCGGTGCAACGCAGAGCGTCGCGGGCTGTATTCCCACGCGGAGCATGGGAACAATCTGTAGCCCGCCACTCGTTCCCACGCTCCGCGTGGGAATGCCTCCTGGGACGCTCCGCGTCCGGCGATCGGTGGCAAGCGTCCATGTCCGTGTACGATGCAACGCAGAGCGTCGCGGGCTGTATTCCCACGCGGAGCATGGGAACAATCTGTAGGCCCGCCACTCGTTCCCATGCTCTGCGTGGGAACGCCCCCTGGGACGCTCCGCGTCCGGCGATCTTGGCAAGCATCCATTTCCATGTCCGGTGCAACGCAGAGCGTCGCGGGCTGTATTCCCACGCGGAGCATGGGAACAATCTGTAGCCCGCCGCTCGTTCCCACGCTCCGCGTGGGAATGCCTCTTGGGACGCTCCGCGTCCAGCTATCGGTGGCAATCGGCCATGTCCGAGTGCGGTGCGACGCAGAGCGTCGCTGGCTGTATTCCCACGCGGAGCGCGGGAACAATCTGTAGCCCACCGCTCGTTCCCACGCTCCGCGTGGGAATGCCTCTTGGGACGCTCCGCGTCCCGCCTCGGTGCAAGCGCTCATCAGAACCAGGGCTGAATCTCTATAAGCCCGTTCATTCCTGCATAGTTGCGCGCACTTGAGTACCGCCAGTGCTCGGCGAGATCTACATACCCTCGCTTGACCGGGTTGTGATGGATGTAATCAAGTTTTTGCCGCATGACGGCCTCGCTGTAGACCAGTTCGGCATGTGACCCTTCCTGCCAAAGTTGATAGGCACGATCTTTCTTGTGTGCGCGTTTGCTGAAACGCAAACGCTGCAAAACACGCTCTGCGCCCCTGGTCTGTAGGTCGTCAATGATGGTGCGGGCGGTGAAGGATTTGAATTGGCTGACACACTTGCCCAGGTCAGGTGCCTGGGCAACGAAATGCAAGTGGTTTTCGAGGATGACGTAGCCATAAAGGTTTAAGTCTGTGTGGCGTTGTTGATAACGCCAGCACTCCAGGAGATGTCCCACGATGTAATCGCGGGTAAACAGCGGGAGCCATTCCAGAACGGTACAGGTCAGAAAGTGCGGCTTTTCGGGCTCTGTGATGGCGTAGCGGCTTCTGCCCATGGGTAGGTCCCTGAATCGGGGGGAGGCTTGGACGCGGAGTGTCCTGGGAATGATCGGCGTCGGAGGTCATGAGTCTCCGAGGCGAGCGTTAACGGTTACTGGACGTAACTATGCACAACGAAGTGCTGGCCTGGTGCTGTCAGTTCAGAGGCTTTGTCGTAGATTCGCAGCGTCCTCGATGGCTGCGGATAGTGTCGTCGCTTTGCAGGGTGGTGCCGTTGCTTTGATATTCCATGGGTTTGGCTCTCTTCTGGATTTCCGTTTCCAGCCGACTGGTTCGGCAGGCGGTTATCCCGAAAGAAGGCCACTGCAGCGGCCTTTTCCTTTCGGGCTCCAAGAGGCTAGTCAATGAAAACACAGTGCGCTGCTGGCAGAAATATCAAATGACAGACTCGGCAATCCGCCAGTGTTCGCCAGGTTCAAGCGCCCATCACTTCCCGAATATCAGCCGCTAATTCTCTTACCCGCTCTTCCTCGGTATCCCACGCACACATAAACCGTGCCCCACCCTTACCGATGAAGGTGTAGAAGCGCCAGCCTTTGGCCGTCAGCGCCGCGATGGCCGGTTCTGACAGTTGCAGGAATACGCCGTTGGCCTGCACCGGGAACATCAATTCCACGCCGGGAATATCCGCCACCAGGCTGCTCAGCAGCTGTGCGCAGTGGTTGGCGTGGCGGGCGTGCTTGAGCCAGGCGTCGTTTTCCAGCAGGCCCACCCACGGAGCCGACAAAAAGCGCATTTTCGAGGCCAGCTGGCCAGCCTGTTTGCAGCGGTAATCGAAGTCTTCGGCCAGTTTATGGTTGAAGAACAGAATCGCCTCACCCACCGCCATGCCGTTCTTGGTGCCGCCAAAGCACAACACGTCGACACCGGCTTTCCAGGTCAGGTCGGCCGGCGAGCAGCCGAGGAACGCGCAGGCGTTGGAGAAGCGCGCGCCGTCCATGTGCAGGTTCAGGCCCAGTTCTTTGCAGGTGGCGCTGATCGCACGGATTTCTTCCGGGGTGTACACGCTGCCGACTTCAGTGGCCTGGGTCAGGGTCACTACGCGCGGCTTGGGGTAGTGGATGTCCTGGCGCTTGAGCGCGATCTCACGGATTGATTCGGGGGTCAGCTTGCCGTTTTCGGTGCGGGCGGTGAGCAGCTTGGAACCGTTGGAGAAAAACTCCGGCGCGCCGCATTCGTCGGTTTCAACGTGAGCGGTCTCCGAGCAAATCACGCTATGGTAGCTCTGGCACAAAGACGACAGCGCCAGTGAGTTGGCCGCCGTGCCGTTGAAGGCGAAGAACACTTCGCAGTCGGTTTCGAACAGGTTGCGGAAACCGTCGGCGGCGCGGTGGGTCCATTCGTCATCGCCATAGGCGCGCTGGTGGCCCTGGTTGGCTTGTTCCATGGCGGCCCAGGCTTCCGGACAGATGCCCGAATAGTTGTCGCTGGCGAATTGTTGGCTCTTGTCAGTCATGGCCCATTCCTGTGGTCGATGTTGGTGCGCACTTTAACCAAGATTGTGAGGGGCGCGCACGCGCTGTAAATGCAAAGTCAGTGGGGAATTATGCGCGGTACTGCAACGATGCCTGTCGGACGCGTCCGTGATGGCGCGCTGGATCTGCTCAAGTGGCTGGCGTTGCTGAGCATGCTGCTGGACCACCTGCGCTATGTCGGCTTGAACCTGGATGGCCTGTACGTACCGGGGCGCCTGGCGTTCCCATGGTTTTGCCTGGCGATTGCGGCAAACCTGCACCGCGCCAGGCACGCGGCCGTCAGCGGGCACTGGCGTTACCTGGGCTGGCTGCTGCTGTTCAGCGTGATCAGCGAAGTGCCGTATCGGTTGTTTATCGAGGATGCCGATACGTTGAATGTATTGCCAACCTTGGCGCTGGGGCTGCTGGTTGCGCGAGGCTGGCAGCAAAAAGCGTTGATTGATCGGGGATTGGCGTTAATCGCCGTAGTGACGGGCGCCGTATTTTCGGCCCAACTGATGTTCGGATTTTTCGGTGTATTGCTGCCGTTGGCCCTGCTGCTGGTGTTCAGTCGGCCGTGGTATTTCAGTGTGTTGCCTGGAGGGGTCTGTGTGGCCGCCAACCAATGGCAAATCCTGCTCAATAGCGGCACGCCTGTGGCGCTGTTGGGGTTGGGTGCGTGCCTGATCGCGCCATTGGCGGGATTGGTCTTATTGCGACACGCCAAAAATGTCTCGCCACCGCCGATGCGCCGCTGGGCGTATGCCTTATACCCACTGCATTTCATCCTGCTGCTGCTGGTCCGCCGAATCATCGCCTGACCCCGGCCACATTTATTTCGCATCTCTCAACCAATGTCGTAAACGCACCTTTGCGTGGCGTGCGCAGGCATTTGATCTACCAGCGCCAGCCCTACCATCGCATCAAAGGGCCCTGCGACGGGCCTCAACAATACGAAAGGCTGGGAGAGACGCGATGTTCAGCAAGAAAGACCAGATCCAGGGTTATGACGATGCACTGCTGGCGGCGATGAATGCCGAGGAGCAGCGTCAGGAAGATCATATCGAGCTGATCGCGTCAGAGAACTACACCAGCAAACGTGTGATGGAAGCGCAAGGCAGCGGCCTCACCAACAAATACGCCGAAGGTTACCCAGGCAAGCGCTACTACGGCGGTTGCGAGCACGTGGACAAGGTTGAAGCCCTGGCCATCGAACGCGCCAAGCAGCTGTTCGGCGCCGATTACGCCAACGTGCAACCGCACTCCGGTTCGTCCGCCAACAGCGCGGTGTACCTGGCGCTGATCAACGCAGGCGACACCATCCTGGGCATGAGCCTGGCCCACGGCGGTCACCTGACCCACGGCGCCAAAGTGTCGTCCTCGGGCAAGCTGTACAACGCGGTGCAATACGGCATCAACACCGACACCGGCCTGATCGACTACGACGAAGTCGAGCGCCTGGCCGTTGAGCACAAGCCGAAGATGGTTGTGGCCGGTTTTTCCGCCTATTCCAAGACCCTGGATTTTCCGCGTTTTCGCGCAATCGCAGACAAGGTGGGCGCGCTGCTGTTCGTCGACATGGCCCACGTCGCCGGTCTGGTGGCTGCCGGTCTGTACCCGAACCCGCTGCCGTACGCCGATGTGGTCACCACCACCACCCACAAGACCCTGCGCGGTCCACGTGGCGGGCTGATCCTGGCCAAGGCCAACGAAGCCATTGAAAAGAAACTCAACGCCGCCGTATTCCCTGGCGCCCAGGGCGGCCCGCTGATGCACGTCATCGCCGGCAAGGCGGTGTGCTTCAAGGAAGCGCTGGAGCCGGGTTTCAAGGCGTATCAGCAACAGGTGATCGATAACGCCCAGGCGATGGCCAGCGTATTTATCAAACGCGGCTACGATGTAGTGTCCGGCGGCACCGATAACCACCTGTTCCTGGTCAGCCTGATCCGTCAGGGCCTGACCGGCAAAGAGGCGGACGCTGCGCTGGGGCGCGCCCACATCACCGTCAACAAGAACGCCGTGCCGAATGACCCGCAGTCGCCATTCGTGACCTCGGGCCTGCGCATCGGCACCCCAGCGGTGACCACGCGTGGTTTCAAAGTACCGCAGTGCATCGAACTGGCCGGCTGGATCTGCGACATCCTCGACAACCTCGGCGACGCCGATGTGGAGGCCAACGTCGCCAAGCATGTGTCTGCCCTGTGCGCTGATTTCCCGGTTTATCGCTGAGTGCGGTTTTTGGAGTAATGACTATGCAACGCTACTCGGGCTTCGGCCTCTTCAAGCACTCCCTCAGCCATCACGAAAACTGGCAGAAGATGTGGCGCACGCCGACCCCGAAAAAGGTCTACGACGTGGTCATCGTCGGCGGTGGCGGGCATGGTCTGGCGACGGCTTACTACTTGGCCAAAGAACATGGCATCACCAATGTGGCCGTGGTCGAGAAGGGCTGGCTGGGCGGCGGTAACACCGCGCGCAACACCACCATCGTGCGATCCAACTACCTGTGGGATGAGTCGGCGCACCTGTATGAACACGCGATGAAGCTGTGGGAAGGCCTGTCCCAGGACCTCAACTACAACGTGATGTTCTCCCAGCGTGGCGTGTACAACCTGTGCCACACCCTGCAAGACATCCGTGATTCCGAGCGTCGCGTGAGTGCCAACCGCCTCAACGGCGTGGATGGCGAGCTGCTCAACGCCAAGCAAGTGGCCGACGAGATTCCGTACCTGGACTGCTCGAAGAACACCCGCTACCCGGTGCTCGGCGCCACCGTGCAACGTCGCGGCGGCGTGGCCCGTCACGATGCCGTGGCCTGGGGCTTTGCCCGCGCCGCCGACGCCCTCGGTGTGGACTTGATCCAGCAGACCGAAGTGATCGGCTTCCGCAAGGAAAACGGCGTGTGCATCGGCGTGGAAACCAACAAAGGCTTCATCGGCGCCAAGCGCGTCGGTGTGGTCACGGCCGGTAACTCCGGGCACATGGCATCGCTGGCGGGCTTCCGCCTGCCGATCGAATCCCACCCGCTGCAGGCGTTGGTCTCGGAACCGATCAAGCCAATTATCGACAGTGTGATCATGTCCAACGCCGTGCACGGTTACATCAGCCAGTCCGACAAGGGCGACCTGGTGATCGGCGCCGGTATCGACGGCTACAACGGCTACGGCCAGCGCGGTTCGTACCCGGTGATCGAGCACACCATCCAGGCCATCGTCGAGATGTTCCCCGTGCTGTCGCGCGTGCGCATGAACCGTCAGTGGGGCGGCATCGTCGACACCACGCCGGACGCGTGCCCGATCATCTCCAAGACCCCGGTGCCGAACATGTTCTTCAACTGCGGTTGGGGTACCGGTGGCTTCAAGGCCACCCCAGGTTCAGGCAACGTATTTGCCGCGAGCCTCGCCAAGGGTGAAATGCACCCATTGGCTGCACCTTTCTCCATCGACCGTTTCCACAACGGTGCGTTGATCGACGAACACGGCGCTGCGGCTGTCGCCCACTAACAGGAGAAATTCCTATGTTGCATATCTTCTGTCCTCACTGTGGCGAACTGCGCTCCGAAGAGGAATTCCACGCGTCCGGCCAAGCGCATATCCCGCGCCCGCTGGACCCGAATGCCTGCACCGACGAGCAGTGGGGCGACTACATGTTTTTCCGCGATAACCCGCGCGGCCTGCATCACGAGCTGTGGATTCATGCCGCCGGTTGCCGTCAGTATTTCAACGCCACCCGCGACACTGTGACCTACGAAATTCTTGAAACTTACAAGATCGGTGAGAAGCCTCAGTTCACCGCCAAGGCCTCTGGAGAGAAGGTATGAGCCAGATCAATCGCCTGTCCAACGGTGGCCGGATCGACCGTAATAAAGTCCTGACCTTCAGCTTCAACGGCCAGAGCTACAAGGGTTTTGAAGGCGACACCCTGGCCGCAGCCCTGCTGGCCAACGGCGTCGACATCATTGGCCGCAGCTTCAAATATTCGCGCCCACGCGGCATCTTCGCCGCCGGTGCCGAAGAGCCGAACGCTGTGCTGCAGATCGGCGCCACCGAAGCCACCCAGATCCCCAACGTGCGCGCCACGCAACAGGCGCTGTACCAAGGCCTGGTCGCCACCAGCACCAATGGCTGGCCGAGCGTCAACAACGACATGATGGGGATTCTCGGCAAGGTCGGCGGCAAGCTTATGCCGCCGGGCTTCTACTACAAAACTTTCATGTACCCGCAATCGTTCTGGATGACGTACGAGAAGTACATCCGTAAGGCCGCAGGCCTGGGCCGCTCGCCGACCGAGAACGACCCGGACACCTATGACAACTTCAACCGTCACTGCGACGTGCTGGTGGTGGGCGCAGGCCCTGCCGGCCTGGCGGCGGCATTGGCGGCTGCGCGCAGCGGAGCCCGTGTGATCATCGCCGATGAGCAGGAAGAGTTCGGCGGTTCGCTGCTCGATTCCCGCGAAAGCCTCGACGGCAAACCGGCGACCGAGTGGGTCGCCAGCGTCATCGCCGAATTGAAAAGCCTGCCGGACGTGGTGCTGCTGCCTCGCGCCACCGTTAACGGCTATCACGACCATAACTTCCTGACCATTCACGAGCGTCTCACCGATCACCTCGGTGACCGTGCGCCGATCGGTGTGGTGCGTCAGCGTATCCACCGTGTGCGCGCCAAGCGTGTGGTGCTGGCCACCGGTGCGTGCGAGCGTCCGCTGGTGTACGGCAACAACGATGTGCCGGGCAACATGCTGGCCGGTGCGGTTTCCACCTACGTGCGCCGTTATGGCGTGGCGCCGGGCAAGAAGCTGGTGCTGTCGACCAACAACGATCACGCCTACCGCGTTGCGCTGGACTGGTTCGATGCCGGTCTGCAGGTGGTGGCCGTGGCCGACGTACGTCACAACCCGCGCGGCGCGCTGGTGGAAGAAGCCCGTGCCAAAGGCATTCGTATCCTCACTGGCAGCGCCGTGGTCGAGGCCCGTGGCAGCAAGCACGTGACGGCCGCCCGCGTGGCCGCGATCGATGTCAAAGCGCACAAAGTCACCAGCCCCGGCGAATGGCTGGACTGCGACCTGGTGGCCAGTTCCGGCGGCTACAGCCCGGTGGTTCACTTGGCCTCGCACTTGGGTGGCAAGCCGATTTGGCGTGAAGACATCCTCGGTTTCGTGCCGGGTGAAGCGCCGCAGAAACGCGTGTGCGTCGGGGGTATCAACGGTGTCTACGGCCTTGGCGATTCCCTGGCCGATGGTTTCGAAGGCGGCGTGCGCGCAGCCAGCGAAGCCGGTTTTGCCCCGGTGGAAGGCACCTTGCCAAAGGCCTTGAGCCGTCTGGAAGAGCCTACGCTGGCGATCTACCAGGTGCCGCACGACAAGCCGACTGCACGGGCGCCGAAGCAATTCGTCGACCTGCAGAACGACGTCACCGCTGCCGCCATCGAACTGGCGACCCGCGAAGGTTTTGAGTCGGTTGAACACGTCAAACGCTACACCGCGCTGGGTTTTGGTACCGACCAGGGCAAGCTGGGCAACGTCAACGGCCTGGCCATTGCCGCCCGCTCCCTGAACGTGACCATCCCGCAGATGGGCACCACCATGTTCCGTCCCAACTACACGCCGGTGACCTTCGGTGCGGTGGCGGGCCGTCACTGTGGGCACATCTTCGAACCGGTACGCTACACCGCGCTGCACGCCTGGCACGTCAAGAACGGCGCCGAGTTTGAAGACGTCGGCCAGTGGAAACGTCCGTGGTACTTCCCTCGTAACGGTGAAGACCTGCACGCCGCCGTCAAACGCGAGTGCCTGGCGGTGCGTGACAGCGTCGGCCTGCTGGATGCGTCCACCCTCGGCAAGATCGACATTCAAGGCCCGGATGCCCGCGAGTTCCTCAACCGCATCTACACCAACGCCTGGACCAAGCTCGATGTGGGCAAGGCGCGTTACGGCCTGATGTGCAAGGAAGACGGCATGGTCTTCGACGACGGCGTAACCGCCTGTCTGGCCGATAACCACTTCCTGATGACCACCACCACCGGCGGCGCGGCTCGCGTTCTGCAGTGGCTGGAAATCTACCAACAGACCGAATGGCCAGACCTCAAGGTGTACTTCACCTCGGTCACCGACCACTGGGCCACCATGACCCTGTCCGGCCCCAACAGCCGCAAGCTGCTGAGTGAGGTCACCGACATCGACCTGGACAAGGACGGCTTCCCGTTCATGACCTGGAAAGAAGGCCTGGTGGGCGGGGTGCCGGCGCGGGTGTTCCGGATTTCGTTTACCGGTGAGCTGTCGTACGAAGTCAACGTGCAGGCGGACTACGCAATGGGCGTGCTGGAAAAAATCGTCGAGGCCGGCAAACAGTACAACCTGACCCCGTACGGCACCGAAACCATGCACGTGCTGCGGGCCGAGAAGGGCTTCATCATCGTCGGCCAGGACACCGACGGCTCGATGACCCCGGACGACCTGAACATGGGCTGGTGCGTAGGCCGTACCAAGCCGTTCTCATGGATCGGCTGGCGCGGGATGAACCGTGAAGATTGCGTGCGCGAAGAGCGTAAGCAACTGGTGGGCCTCAAGCCGGTCGATCCAAACGTGTGGCTGCCCGAGGGCGCGCAGTTGGTGTTCGATCCGAAGCAAACGATCCCGATGAAGATGGTCGGTCACGTCACCTCAAGTTATGCGCACAACTCCCTGGGCTACTCGTTTGCCATGGGCGTGGTCAAAGGCGGCTTGAAGCGCATCGGCGAGCGGGTGTTCTCACCGCAGGCCGACGGCAGTGTGATCGAGGCCGAGATTGTGTCTTCGGTGTTCTTCGATCCAAAGGGTGATCGCCAGAACATCTGATGGACCGAGTCGCCTGCATCCGGGGCTTGCCCCCGATGCAGGCCAGAACAGTCACCCCAGAATTCAGAACAGGTGCTCCATGACAGCAGCCAACGTATACCAACAACGCCCAACCACCGGGGCCAAGGCCGAGTCGTCGCTGCATCATGCCGACCTCGCCAGCCTGGTCGGCAAGGGTCGCAAGACCGCCGGCGTCACTGTGCGCGAAAAGAAACTCCTCGGCCACCTGACCATTCGTGGCGATGGCCACGATGCAGCGTTCGCCGCCGGCGTGCACAAGGCCCTGGGCATCGAGCTGCCCGGCGCTCTGACCGTCATCGTCAAGGGTGAAACCAGCCTGCAATGGCTCGGCCCGGATGAGTGGCTGTTAATCGTGCCGAGTGGTGAAGAGTTCGCCGCCGAGCAGAACCTGCGTGCCGCCCTGGGTGACTTGCACATCCAGATCGTCAACGTCAGTGGCGGCCAGCAGATCCTCGAACTCAGCGGCCCGAACGTGCGTGACGTGCTGATGAAGTCCACCAGCTACGACGTCCACCCCAACAACTTCCCGGTGGGCAAGGCGGTGGGCACGGTGTTCGCCAAATCGCAACTGGTGATCCGCCACACCGCCGAAGACACGTGGGAGCTGTTGATCCGTCGCAGCTTCTCGGATTACTGGTGGTTGTGGTTGCAGGACGCTTCGGCCGAGTTCGGTCTGAGTGTCGTCGCACAATGATCGTTCCCACGCTCGGCGTGGGAATGCATTCCGGGACGCTCGGCGTCCCAAGAGCGGACGCAGAGCGTCCATGGCGGCATGCCCACGCAGAGCGTGGGAACGATCAGCCTGAGGAGTGACCCATGAGCCGCGCACCTGATACATGGATTTTGACTGCCGACTGCCCCAGCGTGCTCGGCACGGTGGATGCGGTCACCCGCTACCTGTTCGAGCAGGGTTGCTACGTCACCGAACACCATTCGTTCGACGACCGCCTCTCCGGCCGGTTTTTCATTCGGGTGGAATTCCGTCAGCCCGATGGCTTTGACGAGCAGGCTTTCCGCGATGGCCTGGCCGCGCGCGGCGAGGCCTTTGGGATGATCTTCGAGCTGACGGCGCCGAACTACCGGCCAAAAGTGGTGATCATGGTCTCCAAGGCCGATCACTGCCTGAATGACCTGCTGTACCGTCAGCGCATCGGCCAGCTATCGATGGACGTGGTCGCGGTGGTGTCCAACCACCCCGATCTGAAACCTTTGGCCGACTGGCACCAGATTCCCTACTACCATTTCCCCCTCGACCCTAACGACAAACCGTCCCAGGAGCGTCAAGTGTGGCAAGTGGTGGAAGACACCGGTGCGGAACTGGTGATCCTTGCGCGTTACATGCAAGTGCTGTCGCCGGAGCTGTGCCGCAAGCTCGACGGCAAGGCCATCAATATTCACCACTCGTTGCTGCCGGGGTTCAAGGGCGCCAAGCCCTATCACCAGGCCTACAACAAGGGGGTGAAACTGGTGGGCGCCACGGCGCACTACATCAACAACGACTTGGATGAAGGCCCGATCATCGCCCAAGGCGTGGAAGTGGTGGATCACAGCCACTATCCCGAGGACTTGATTGCCAAGGGGCGGGATATCGAAGGGCTGACATTGGCGCGTGCGGTGGGCTATCACATTGAGCGGCGGGTGTTTCTGAACGCCAATCGCACCGTCGTTCTTTAGATCGCTATCGCCGGCAAGCCAGCCCCCACATGTGCAATGCATGGCTCTGTGGGAACCGGACGGCCCGCGATGAGGCGATCAGCAGCAACACAAGAAACAGCATCTGTACCCGAGCACTTAACGCGCTGCCTGCCTGGGCGACGCGGTTCCATAAAAACAACAGCGAGGTGAAAGCATGTCTGGTAATCGTGGTGTCGTGTATCTCGGCAACGGCAAGGTCGAAGTACAGAAAATCGACTATCCCAAAATGCAGGACCCCCGTGGCAGGAAGATCGAGCACGGCGTCATCCTGCGCGTGGTCTCCACCAACATCTGCGGCTCCGACCAACACATGGTGCGCGGCCGCACCACTGCCCAGACCGGCCTGGTGCTCGGTCACGAGATCACTGGTGAAGTGATCGAGAAGGGCAGCGACGTCGAAAACCTGAAGATCGGCGATCTGGTGTCTGTTCCCTTCAACGTCGCGTGCGGCCGCTGCCGCTCGTGCAAAGAGCAACACACCGGCGTATGCCTGACCGTCAACCCGGCCCGTGCCGGTGGCGCCTACGGCTATGTCGACATGGGCGACTGGACCGGCGGCCAGGCCGAATACGTGCTGGTACCGTACGCCGACTTCAACCTGCTCAAACTGCCGGACCGCGACAAGGCCATGGAGAAAATCCGTGACCTGACCTGCCTCTCCGACATTCTCCCAACCGGCTATCACGGCGCCGTCACCGCCGGCGTTGGCCCTGGCAGCACCGTATACATCGCAGGTGCCGGCCCGGTCGGCCTGGCCGCTGCCGCGTCAGCACGTTTGCTGGGCGCAGCCGTGGTGATCATCGGCGACGTCAACTCCATCCGCTTGGCCCACGCCAAGGCGCAAGGGTTTGAAATCGTCGACCTGTCCACCGACACTCCGCTGCACGAACAAATCGCCGCACTGCTCGGCGAGCCGGAAGTGGATTGCGCGGTTGACTGCGTAGGGTTTGAAGCACGCGGCCACGGCCACGATGGCGTCAAGGCCGAAGCGCCGGCCACCGTGCTCAACTCGCTGATGGGTGTTGTGCGCGTCGCCGGCAAAATCGGTATCCCCGGCCTGTACGTGACCGAAGACCCAGGTGCCGTCGATGCGGCGGCAAAAATGGGCAGCCTGAGCATCCGTTTCGGCCTGGGCTGGGCCAAATCCCACAGCTTCCACACCGGGCAGACCCCAGTGATGAAGTACAACCGCCAACTGATGCAGGCGATCATGTGGGACCGTATCAACATTGCCGAAATCGTCGGTGTGCAGGTCATCAGCCTGGACGACGCGCCACGTGGCTATGGCGAGTTCGATGCGGGCGTGCCGAAGAAGTTTGTAATTGATCCGCATAAGTTGTTCAGCGCGGCGTAAGCGCCGGGCAAATGAAAAGGGCGACCTGCGGGTCGTCCTTTTATTGGTCGTTTATTAGAAACCAACTGATGATCAAACCTGCAACGGCGAGGACGGTGACGATTGTCGGTATGACCATCCAGTACTTAAGGTGCCGGGGAATTTTTTCAACGTCCTCAACCAGTACCAAATGCCTCCATTGACATATCTTTGGAATCAGAATGATGAGCGCCATGGCAAATACGCGTGCCGGTCTGCCTTCAAAAGGTCCCCGCCGCACAATATTTCTATTCACGGCGATAAAGGTGCTGTACTTCACATAATGTTCTGCTGCATCTAGCTTTTTGAACATGGCAGAAAATACGATCGGAAAGCTCAGTAGCAAGAGAAGGCTTGAGCCCAACACAAAATATTCCGAGTACATTCAATCCTCCGCCGTCTTGTAGAGAAATTTACCTACAAATTCCCCTGTAGCGCTTCCAACCTTGCCTAAGGCTAATCCACCTGCGGCACCGCCTACGACTGCACATGCCAATGCGCCAGCGCCCGCTGTCGGGATGCCAAACACAATCATGCAGGCGGAGATACCGATGGGGATCCCAATCGATCCACCCACGGATGCACCACCAGCGCTAAACACCAACTTGGAACCTTCAACGTACTTTGCCTGAGTACATGCTTGCTCGCGTCCGGTAGAGCATGCCTCGGCTATCTCCAGCGTGGTCGCCCCACTATCCAGAGCAATTCCAATATAAGTGCCTTTCTTCAACATTTCTGAAGCCTTGACTACTCGTTTGACTGTCTCTTCATATCCTTGTATCCCCATGTATGGTACCGGGCCGAAGCCCCGGTCACGGTGCTCAACTCGGATGGATGTGGTTCGCGTGGCCGGTGATGTCGCTATTCGTAGTTGGATGAAGGCGACTAAGGGGCGCCCTTGTTTTGTCGCAGGTTAGACTTCTATAAAAAGCCAACTGATAAACATAGTCAGGGCTGATAGATGGGTTATGAGTGATGGCGTAACCATCCAGTATTTGAGGCGCCTTGGGATCTTTTCAACGTCCTTCGTGAATGCCAGATGCCTCCATTGAAATAAACTTGGCATAAGAATGACCATGGCCATGACATATAAGCGCACGTGCCTGCCTTCAAAGGGAAGACTGCACAGAGTCTGTCGAACCCCAACAATGTATGCGCTGTATTGCAGATGGTGTTCGGCTGCGTCGAGTTTATCGAACATGACATAAAAGTTGAGCGGGAGGCTGAGTAGCATGATGGCGCCTGACAACATGCCGATAGATAACGGATCCATTTATTTTCCCCAACTTTTGTACAGAAATGTGCCCGCTTCTTTACCCAGGTTGCTCCCGGCCGAGCCTATGGCAAGTCCTCCGGCCGCGCCCCCTATGATTGCGCAGGCCAAGACCCCAGCGCCTGCTGTAGGTATGCCAAAAACAAGTGCGCAGGCACCGATCCCGATAGCCGCCCCGATCTTTCCTCCTGCGTATGCACTGCCAACGCCAAACACCAATTTGCCTCCTTCAATATACTTTGCCTGAGTACATGCTTGCTCGCGTCCGGTAGAGCATGCCTCGGCTATCTCCAGCGTGGTCGCCCCACTATCCAGAGCAATCCCAATATAAGTGCCTTTTTTCAACATTTCTGAAGCCTTGGCTACTCGTTTGACTGTCTCTTCGTACCCTCGAATTTCCCCATGTTGCCAATAGCTTTTAGTGGAAATCCCCAGCATCTTTTTAATCGAACCGTCGTTTCTCAGGCCCGTTCCCAACCGTGCCAATCCCGAAAGTTGACTATCCAGTCTTGCGAACAACGCGTTGCGTTTCACCAGAAACTCATCCCTTGCCGCCGTAGTCCCCTTGCGTAAGTACTGCTTATGCAGCTCGTCAATTTCCTTGAGCGTCTGCTCGATCTGCGCCAAGTGCTTGCTCCATGCGCTGCTGGCGCTGCCGATCCCAAGGGAGGCATGGGACATGATGGCTTGCATCTGATCGTAATTTTTGATCAAGAATTGATCAGCCGCGGAATGCGCCAGCAATGCCTGTTTTATGTTCTGTGCCGAGCGCATCAATCGTGCTTCCTCTGCGGTGCACGACGCTGTGTGCGCATCAGGAATGATCACCAACTGCCCCGGCAATACCACGACATTGCGGATGTGTTGGTTGAGAATATCGAACTTGGTTTGACTATGAGGATTGAGCGAAAGGCTCAGTTTGAGCAGCGGATAAAGCTGCGGCCGCTCGTTGATAAATGCATAGGCTCCCTGCATCGCGTACATCTCCAGAAACTGTGGCGCACGACTATATGAAGGCGCCGCAGGGGGCGTAAGCAGCGGTCAGGGGTGTTTGGAGTATTTGGGAAATGGACTACGCAAGTACAGGGCGATGCCTACGCTTGTAGCTGTCGGCGGATCACATCCAGGCAATCACACCACTCACATATTGGAGTCGCCCTGCGCAGGTCAAGCCTGGACGCAGGGGATTAGTGGTGTTTGGGGAACGGGCGTCAGCGCGTGGCCAGCGCGCCTTGGTACACCGTCGGCCCCGTCGGCTGTTTGCTCACCGACCCGCCTTTGGCCTCCGAACTCACCATCAATTCCACCGGTTTGCTGATGGACGCCTGCTGGCGCGGGTTCAAACCGATGATGCCCTGGCCGTCTTCGGGCAAAAGCCCCAACGACACCGGCTTGCCGCCTTCGGGTATGGCCCACAGTTCCAGGCTTTGATCCGGTGCGGGTGTCGCGGTGGCGATGGGTTCAATTTGCAGGTAGTCCTTGTGCGCCATGACTTGCGCAGCCGGTTGCTGGGTCGTGGTCACCAGCGTGGCGGCGGACTCGACGTTGTCCTGGGTGTAGAACGCGCCGCCGAGACCGGCGATCACCGCTACAAAGACGCCGACAAACAGGCGCGGACGATTCCAGAAGGGAGGTTTTTGCTCAATCACTTGGGGGCGTGTGGCGCTCATAAAGCAGTTCCTGACAAGTTTTGGAGTCATTCCATGGACTCTGATCCTGCCATTGGGTTCCTGCGACGATCCGGAACAATGCACGGGATACCCAGTCCAACGCCTGCTTTCGCCCCTATATCCAGAGGTTGTTCCAATGAAGATTTCACGCGGTTTCGCCCTTTCCTGCCTCATGACCCTGGCGGCCGGCCCGGTGTTTGCCGCAGGGTTCAGCCTCGGCGATGCGGCCAATGCCATCTCCGGCATGCAGGGCGGCACCAACAAGGCCGCGGCCGCCGCACCGTCGTCCGAGACGGCCGGGCTGCTGGGCGCGCTGACCTCGCAACTCAACATCACCCCTGAACAGGCCGTTGGCGGTACCGGCGCGATGCTGGGCCTGGCGAAGAACAAACTCAGCGGCAACGACTATTCGCAACTGGGCAACAGCGTGCCGGGCCTCGACCAACTGTCGGGTAACAACGCATTGGGCAGCCTCGGCGCCTTGAGCGGGTTGCTTGGCCAGACCGGCGGCAGCAAGACCAGCGGCCTGGAGGGCCTGCTCGGCAACGTGAAAGACACCAATGACCTGAACACCGCGTTCAGCGCCTTGGGCATGGACAGCGGCATGATCGGTCAATTTGCCCCGGTGATCCTGCAGTACCTGGGCAGCCAGGGTGCCAACAGTTCGGTGTTGGGCAAACTGGCCCAAGCCTGGGGTACCGGCAGCTAAAGCGTCTCTGCGCGCAACTGCTCGATGCGCGCGTCTTTCTCGTTCCAGAGCTGGTTGACCCAGTTCTGGACGGTCTGGCGAAACGCCGGGTCGTTCTCGTAATCTCCTTGCCACAACGCCGGGTCCAGCTCACGGGTCCGGATGTCGATGATCACCTTCGGCACCGCGCCGCTGATCAAGTCCCAGAACCCCGGAATCATCTGCTGCGGGTAAACCACGGTCACATCCAGAATCGCATCCAACTGCTCGCCCATCGCCGCCAGCACAAACGCCACGCCGCCCGCCTTGGGCTTGAGCAGCCGCCTGAATGGCGATGCTTGCTGCGTGTGCTTGGCTTCGCTGAACCGTGTCCCTTCCAGGTAATTGACCACCGTCACCGGCTGGCGCTTGAACAGCTCGCACGCCTGCTTGGTGATTTTCAGATCCTGCCCCGCCAACTCCGGGTGCCTGGCCAGGAACGCCTTGGTGTAGCGCTTCATGAACGGGTAATCCAGTGCCCACCACGCCAAGCCCAGGAACGGCACCCAGATCAGCTCTTTTTTCAGGAAGAATTTGAAGAACGGCGTGCGTCGGTTGAGGGCCTGGATCAGCGCCGGGATATCCACCCAGGATTGGTGGTTGCTGATGACCAGGTAGGAGGTGTCGCCTCGCAGGTCCTCGCCGCCGCGAATATCCCACTGGGTGGGAATGCACAGGGCGAAGATCAGTTTGTCGATCTCGGCCCAGGTTTCGGCGATCCACATCACCGCCCCTGACATGTAGTCGCGAAAGCGACCCGGCGCCACGAGCTTGAGCAGGGCGAACACCATCAAGGGGCCGATCAGGATCAGCGTATTGAGTAACAGCAGCAGGGTGACCAGACAGCCGGTGAGCAGGCGGCGCATAAGCAACTCTTGGAATCGTGTGGGCGGGCCATGATAAGAGAGCTGGGTCCAGAGGCCAAATCGC
This sequence comes from Pseudomonas sp. EYE_354, assembly GCF_023148575.1. Taxonomy (NCBI): domain Bacteria; kingdom Pseudomonadati; phylum Pseudomonadota; class Gammaproteobacteria; order Pseudomonadales; family Pseudomonadaceae; genus Pseudomonas; species Pseudomonas sp. EYE_354. The sequence goes on along the minus strand of NZ_JAHXNQ010000009.1, from coordinate 106,817 downwards.
AAAGCGCCGGACGAATGTTTCACAATGTGCCGGTTATGCTGGGGGCGCTAACTTAGTACCGTGGTTGCGGTCTAGAATTCGCCTACTTAATTCAAGGAACCCTCCTACGTGAAATCTATCCTTGCCCTGCTCGCTCTCGCTGCGCTGCCTGTCATGGCCGCCGAACCGACCCTCTACGGTCGCTACGAATACATCCAGTTGCCGGAGATCGGCGAAACCTTCAAGGCCAAGATGGACACCGGCGCGCTGACCGCTTCGCTGTCGGCCCGCGATATCGAAACCTTCACCCGTGATGGCGACGACTGGGTGCGTTTCCGCCTCGGCGGCAAGGACGCCTCCAACAAGGTCTACGAACACAAAGTCTCGCGCATCAGCAAGATCAAGAGCCGCGCCGACGAAGACGACGAAAAAGACGAAGCCACCGTGGCCAAGCGCCCGGTGATCGACCTGGAAATGTGCCTGGGCGACGTCAAACGCACCGTAGAGGTCAACCTCACCGACCGCAGCGGCTTTAACTACCCGCTGCTGATCGGCGCCAAGGCCCTGCGTGAGTTCGGCGCTGCGGTAAACCCGGCCCGTCGGTACACTGCCGACAAACCGGACTGCTGACAGACCCCAAATGCCCCACATCCTGATTGTCGAAGACGAAGCGGCGATAGCCGATACGCTGATATTCGCCCTGCAAGGCGAAGGCTTCAGCACCACCTGGCTGAGTCTGGGCCAGGAGGCCCTGGCCCATCAGCGCCAGAGCCCGGCCGACCTGATCATCCTCGACATCGGCCTGCCCGACATCAGCGGTTTTGAAACCTGCAAGCAATTGCGCCGTTTCAGCGAGGTGCCGGTGATGTTCCTCAGCGCTCGGGATGGCGAGATTGATCGGGTGGTGGGGCTGGAGATCGGTGCCGACGATTATGTGGTCAAGCCGTTCAGCCCCCGGGAAGTGGCGGCGCGGGTCAAGGCCATCCTCAAGCGCGTAGGCCCCGGTGTGGTGACGGCAGTGTTCCAGGTGGACCTGGAGCGCATGCAGATCACCTACCGCAGCCAACCGTTGAGCCTCACGCGCCATGAGTTCCGCCTGCTGCAAAGCCTGCTGGAACAACCCGAGCGTGTGTTCAGCCGCGAGCAATTATTGGATGCGGTGGGCGTGCCGGCGGACGCCGGGTACGAGCGCAATATCGACAGCCATATCAAAAGCCTGCGTAGCAAACTGCGCGCTGTGGCGGCGGACGCCGAGCCGATCCAGACCCATCGCGGCCTCGGTTACAGCTACAGCCCGAGCAGCAGCTGATGCGCCTGGGGCTGCGGATTTTCCTGGTGTATGCGCTGTTTATCGGCCTCACCGGTTACTTTGTGCTCAGCACGGTGATGAAGGAAATTCGCCCCGGTGTGCGTCAGTCCACCGAAGAAACCCTGGTGGACACCGCCAACCTGCTGGCCGAGATCCTGCGTGACGACGTAAAGCATCACACCCTGGGCCAAAGCCACTGGCCGCAGGTGCTCAAGGCGTATGGCAATCGCCAGCCGGGCGCGACCATCTGGGGCCTGCCGAAAAACCAGGTCAACCACCGTATCTACGTGACCGACGCCAAAGGCATCGTGTTGCTCGACTCCAGCGGCGAAGCGGTGGGGCAGGACTATTCCAAATGGAACGATGTATACCTGACCCTGCGCGGCGAGTACGGCGCGCGCTCCACCCGCAGCAACGCGCAGGACGCCACCTCGTCGGTGATGCACGTGGGCGCGCCGATCCGCGACAACGGCCAGATCATCGGCGTGGTCACCGTGGCCAAGCCCAACAGCTCGCTGCAGCCTTATGTCGACCGCACCGAGCGGCGCCTGCTGTGGTACGGCGCGGGGTTGGTGGTCCTCGGCTTGCTGCTGGGGGCGTTGTTGTCGTGGTGGCTGAGCGTCGCATTAAGGCGGCTGACGGCTTATGCCGAGGCGGTCAGCGAAGGCCGTCGTGCCGAATTGCCCCATTACCGTGGCGGCGAGCTCAAGCAACTGTCCACCGCCGTGGAGCACATGCGCACGCAGCTGGAGGGCAAGGCGTACGTCGAGCATTACGTGCACACCCTGACCCATGAATTGAAAAGCCCGCTGGCGGCGATTCGCGGGGCGGCGGAGCTGTTGCAGGGCGACATGACCCGCGAGCAGCAGCAGCGTTTTGTCGGCAATATCGACAGCGAAAGCGCGCGCCTGCAGCAGTTGATTGAACGCCTGCTGAACCTGGCCCAGGTGGAGCAACGCCAGGGCCTGGAAGAACAGACGAGCATCGCGCTGGGCGCGTTGGTCGACGAGGTGCTCAACGCCCAATGTGCACGCATTGAAGGCGCCGGCCTGCACGTCGAGCAGGCCATTGGCACGGATGTGAAGGTGTTCGGCGAGCCGTTCCTGTTGCGCCAGGCCCTGGGTAACCTGCTGGAAAACGCCCTGGACTTCACGCCACCCGGCGGCGTGTTGAGGTTCAGCGCTCACACGCAGCACAACGATGTGCAGGTGAGCCTGTTCAACGAGGCGGCGGCGATTCCCGATTACGCCCTGCCGCGCTTGAGCGAGCGTTTTTATTCACTGCCACGCCCGGCGAGCGGGCGCAAAAGCACCGGCCTTGGCCTCAACTTTGTCGAGGAAGTGATGAAACTGCACGGCGGCGCGTTGCAGATCGGCAACGTACCGGGCGGCGTGCAGGTGGTGCTGCATCTCCACACAGTCTCCACATTCCCCACATAAACCCCCCACATGCGCGGCCCACTCTCTCTGCATCAAAACAGGGAGAGACCCATGAACCGCAGCCTGCTTTTCAAACTTGGCGCGATTGCGCTGCTGATCCTGCTGTTGCTGATTCCGTTGCTGATGATCAACGGCATCATCACCGACCGCCAGCAACTGCGCGACGGTGTGCTGATGGACATCGCGCGCAGCTCCAGTTACGCCCAGCGCCTCACCGGGCCGGTGATGGTGGTGCCGTATCGCAAGACCGTGCGCGAGTGGAAGCTCAATGAAAAGCTCAACAAGCGCTACGAAGAAACCCGTGAAGTGCGCGGCCGTCTGTATTTCCTGCCGGAGCGCTTTGAGCTCGACGGCAAGGTCCAGACCGAACTGCGTGCACGGGGCATTTACCAGGCCCGTCTGTTTCACGCCGACAACCGCATCAGCGGGCGTTTTGTGCTGCCCGAACAATGGGGCATCACCGACAACTACGCCGATTACCGCTTTGAACCGGCCTTTCTGGCGGTGGGCATCAGTGATATCCGCGGCATCGAAAACGCCCTGAAGCTCGAACTGGGCAGCCAGCGTCTGGAGTTCTCGCCGGGCAGCCAGGTGGGCTGGCTGGGCGAGGGTGTACACGTCGAGTTGCCTGCGCAGGACAACAAGAAACCCGCGGCCATGGACTTCGCCTTTGACCTGCGCCTGCAAGGTACCGAGCAACTGCAGGTGGTGCCGGTGGGCAAGACCAGCCAAGTGTCCCTGGCGTCCAACTGGCCGCACCCCAGCTTCGTCGGCAACTTCCTGCCGGCGCAGCGCGAGGTCACCGACACGGGCTTCACCGCCCGCTGGCAGACCTCGTTTTTCTCCACCAACCTGGAAGAAGCCCTGCGCGGCTGCCTGTCCGAAAGCAGCTGTGAAGACTTCAACAGCCGCAGCTTTGGCGTGAACTTCATCGACCCGGTGGACCAGTACCTCAAGAGTGACCGCGCGATCAAATACGCGCTGCTGTTCATCGCCCTGACCTTTGCCGGTTTCTTCCTGTTCGAAGTGCTCAAGAGCCTGGCGGTTCACCCGATTCAATACGCTCTGGTGGGGGTCGCGCTGGCGTTTTTCTACCTGCTGCTGTTGTCGTTGTCCGAGCACCTGGGCTTTGCGTTGGCCTACCTGATATCGGCCAGTGCCTGCGTGCTGTTGATTGGCTTTTACGTGTGCCATGTGCTGCGCAGCGTGGCCCACGGCCTGGGCTTTTCGATAGGGTTGGCGGCGCTGTATGGCTTGTTGTACGGGTTGTTGAGTGCCGAGGATTACGCCCTGTTGATGGGCTCGCTGCTGCTGTTCGGCCTGCTGGGCACGGTGATGGTGCTGACGCGTAAGTTGGATTGGTATGGGGTGGGCAAGCGCAAAGGGACTGAGCCGTTGGTGTTCGATCTGGAGGCGGTGCAATGATTGGGTTGCGTGAGGATCGGCAGGAGCGGGCGCGATTGGTGGGCAATATCAACGCGCTATTTCCGGTGTGGCAAAGGGCTGTTGTGATGAACGGAGCCGGTTATGACGAGCCCGCTCGCCACACAGAGTCCATTCACCACAACAAGTGGGCTCATTACAGGCCAGCTACGCCATCGCTCAGGCCGGTGGCTGGGTCTGCTGCATCGAAGGCCGCTGGCTGACCTCGGCGTACCAGGCGGCAAGCTGGGGGTTGGCCAGGCGCCAGTGCATGTCCGGGTGGCGAAAGTCCAGGTAACCCAGGGCGCAGGCCACGCTGATGGCGGCGATGTCGAAGTGGCTGGTCAGCTCGGCAATTGCGTCCTGCTCCAGCTCGGCAAGGGTGCGGTTGATCTTGTTGCGCTGTTCGTCGAGCCACGGGGCCCAGTGTTTTTCCAACGGGCGCAGGGCGGTTTCGTAACGCACCAGCACGGCGGCATCCAGAATGCCGTCGGCCATCGAGGCCAGGGTCAGGCGCCGCCAGCGCGCCGAGCCGTCGCGCGGGATCAGCGGGTTGCCGACATGCTGGTGGTCGAAGTAATCGAGGATCACCCGGCTGTCGTGCAGCACGCTGCCGTCGGGCAGGCGCAGGGCGGGGATCTTGCCTACGGGGTTGTCTTGCACCAGCTGCGCATCGGGGTTTACCGGGGTCGGCATGCAGCTGTGCAGGGTCACGCGGTCGTGCTGGCCGGTTTCAAGCAGCAGCACGCGGACCTTGCGCACAAATGGCGATGCGGGGTTGTGAAACAGGGTCATGCTGGGAGCAGACATGGGCATTCCTCCAAAGGGGCTGCGCTAATCTATCTCACCGCTTGAGCAAGGCCCAAGCGCCGATGACGGCGGGGATGCCCAAACCGAGCCAACTGAGCGAATCCCACAGCCCGTCCCCCAACAGTGCCGCAAACAATCCGGTGGCACTCAGCAGGCCAATGCCCAGCGGCAGGCCAAACACCTTCCAGAAATTCGATTGACGCGGCCTCATGCCCTGGCCGCCTTACGTCGTACGATCCACAGGTAAACCCCGCTGCCGAGCACGATGATGGTCAGCACATCCAACACGGCCCAGAGGATCTTCATCGGCATGCCGCCGTAGTCACCGAAGTGCAGCGGCTGGGACATGCCCATGGCGTCCATGTACCACGGCCGTTCGGCGATGGCGGTGACGGCCAGGGTGCCGGCGTCGATCAGCACCGGAGTGAGCAGGTGCGAGGTCAGGTGGGTGCTGCCTTTCATGAACACCGCATAGTGGTGTTCGCTGGAAAAGCGTGTTCCGGGGAAGGCGATAAAGTCTGGCTGCATACCGGGCGCAGCCTTGGCCGCGATGTGCAGCAACTCGGTGGCCGGTGCGAGCCGGGTCAAGGGCGGGGCGTTTTTGTAGGGTTCGATCAGGGCGCTGAGGCTGTCCTGGCGCCACGCGGCGATGATCAGGTCGGCGCAGGCGCTGATCACGCCTGTCACGCCCACTACCAACGCCCAGGTCAGGGTGACCACACCGATCAGGTTATGCAGGTCGAGCCAGCGCAGGCGGGTGGACTTGTCCTGGCGCACCGTGGCGAACTTCAACCGGCGCATGAACGGCAGGTACAACACCGTGCCGGAGACAATCGCGAGCACAAACAGGATGCCCATGAACGCCAGCAGCAACTTGCCCGGCAACCCGGCAAACATATCCACATGCAGGCGCAGCAGGAACAGGGTGAAACCGCCATTGGCCGACGGCATTTGCACCGCTTCGCCGGTGCGCGCATCGAGCATGAAGGTATGGGACGAATTGGGCTCGGTGCCGGCGGTGGCCGCCATGATTGCGATCACGCCGTTCTTGTCGTCCTCGTCCCAGGCCAGGTACTGCATGGCATCGCCGGGGCGATGGGCCCGGGCTTTAGCGACCAGTTGCTCCAGGTTGAGCTGCGGCGTATCGGCGGGCATCTGCGCCAGCGTCGGCTCGTTACCCAGCAGATGGTCGATCTCGTGGTGAAACACCAGTGGCAGGCCGGTGAGGGCGAGCAGCAGCAGGAACACCGTGCAGATCAGGCTGGTCCAGGTGTGGATAAAGGACCAGCGGCGGATGGTTTTGCTTTTCATGTTCTCGCCTTCAGACACACCAAAGCCGCCCCATGGGGCGGCCTGGTGATTAACTCAGCCGGTTACCACTGATACGTGGCGCTGGCGACGACGCTGCGTTGGTCACCGAAGTAGCAGTAATTGCCATCGCAGGTGGACAGGTAATCCTTGTTGAACAGGTTCGTGGCGTTCACTTTCACGGATGCACCCTTGAGGCTGTTGTCCAGGCGGCCGAGGTCATAGTGCACGGCACCGTCGAACACGGTGTAGGCGTTGGCCTTGCCCAGCCAGGTGTTGGCCTGGTCGCCGTAGGTGTTGCCGGTATAGCGGGCGCCGAAGCCGATGCCAAAGCCGTCGAGCACGCCGGTGTGCCAGGTGTAGTCGGTCCACAGGGAGGCTTGCTGGTTAGGCATCAGTTGCAGGCGGTTGCCCTTGTAGATGCCTTTTTGTACCTCGGATTTGGCCAGGGTGTAGGCGGCGATGACTTTGAGGTTGTCGGTCACGTCGGATACCGCTTCCAGTTCCAGGCCTTTAACTTTTACTTCGCCGGTCTGGCTGTTGATTTGCTGGCCCCCTGGGCCGAGAGTGGTCACCTGCACGTTCTTCTGGGTCAGGTCGTAGACCGCCGCGCTCAGCAGCGTATTGGATCCGGGTGGCTGGTACTTGACGCCCATTTCCCATTGCTTGCCTTCGGTCGGTTTAAACGTGGTGAGCGCGTTTGTATCGGCATTGCTCGCTGGTTGGAACGACTCGGCATAGGACAAGTAAGGCACGAAGCCCGAGTCGAACACATAGCTGAGCGCCGCGTTGCCGCTGAAGTGTTTGATGCGGTCAGTGTTGGTCGCATCGCTGTCGTTGAAGTAGGTAGTGCCCTGATGCACCCAGTCTTCACGACCACCCAGCGTCAAGCGCCAATTGTCCAGGGCCATCTGGTCTTGGACGTAGAGGCCGGTTTGTACGGTTTTCTGGTTGTAGTCGTAAAAAGGTCGGACATTGGTCGGGCGCAGGGTGGGCTGGGTATTGATCGGGTTGAAGATATTGGTGCCTGAAGCCGTGCCGAATATTGCCCGATAGGACGTATCGGTACGTTGGTGATCCAGGCCGAGCAACAGCGTGTGGATGATGTCGCCGGTGGCAAAGTCAGCCTGGAAGTTGTTGTCCACGGCGAATTGGCTGATGTCCTCGTCAACGTTGGTGGTCGAGCGACTGATGTTGCCCGCCGCGTCCGCTGGTGAGAACGCGTAGGAGCCTACGGTCAACTGCTGGAACGACAGATCCGACTTGGTGTAGCGCAGGTTTTGCTTGAACTGCCACGTATCGTTGAAGCGATGCTCAAAAGCATAGCCCAGCGCGTAGTAGGTACGGTCGTAGTATTCGTAGTCCGGGTCGCCCAGGTTCTTGTGATGGGATACCTCGCCCAGGGGCGATTTGATCTTGGTGCCCTGGATCGGCAGGAACTGGCTGGTGGTACCGGTATCGTCGCGGGTGAACTGCGATAGAAAGGTCAGCTTGGTGTCCGGGTCGATGTTCCAGGTCAGGCTGGGGGCGATGTTGTAGCGCTTGTTGTCGATGTGGTCGACCTGGGTGCCGGCATCGCGCACCACGCCGCTGAGGCCGTAGAGGAACTGGCCTTCATCGTCGATTTTGCCGGTGCTGGCGAAGTTGATCTGGCGGTAGTTGTCACTGCCGTATTGCACCTGGACGGCACTGCTCTGTTCTTCACTGGGACGGCGGCTGACCATGTCCAGCAGGCCGCCCGGTGGTGTCTGACCGTACACCGACGAGGCCGGGCCACGCAGCAGGGCGAGGCGGTCGAGGTTCCAGGTTTCGGCTTTCGGGTTGGCATACACGCCGCGCGGCAGTGGCAGGCCGTCGAGGAACTGGGTCGGTTCGAAACCGCGCACGCGCATCCAGTCGTAACGGGTGTCGCTGCCATAGCTGGCGGAGACGATGCCGGGCATGTACTTCACCGCGTCATCCAGGTTCTGCACGTTGCGGTCCTGCATCTGCTCGCGGGTAGCGACGGAAATCGAGCGCGGTGCTTCCACCAGCGCGGTGTCGGTCTTGGTGCCGGCGGCGGTGCGTTTGGCCAGGTAGCCGTCCACCGGACCCCAGGCGCTTTCGGTGTCGCCCTGACCAATGATATTGGTCTGCGGCAGGGCGACGACACCCTCAGGAATCGCCACCAGGGTAAACGTCCCGGCGCTGCTCTGTTCCAGTTGCAACCCGGTGCCACGCAGTGCCTCACGCAAGGCGCCCTGCGCATCGAACTGGCCTTGCACCGGTGCCGAGGTCTTGCCCGACGCCAGCGCCGGGTTGAGGGTCAATGCCAGGCCGGCCTGGCTGGCGATCTGGTTCAGGGTGCTCGCCAGGGGGGCCGCCGGCAGGTTGTAGGCGCGCACGCTGGACGCCTGCTCGGCGGCGAACAGCGAGGTGCTGGCCAACGGGGCGCTGAAGGCAATGGCCAAGGCTAACAGGCTGGGGCGCAACAAAGTGTCTAGCGAACGGGACATGGGGCGGCTCCTGAATGGAAATATTTCTCAATTGCCTAAGTGCCGAACGAGAATCGAAAAGTGATAGGGCGGGGTGAAAATATTTTGTGGTGTGATTCTGATCGTTCCCACGCTCTGCGTGGGAATGCCTCTTGTGACGCTCTGCGTCACGCTTTGGACGCAGAGCGTCCCGTTCTGCATTCCCACGCGGAGCGTTGGAACGATCAAACAAAAGTGATAGGGCCAGGTGAAAATATTTTTGTGGTGTGTTTCTGATCGTTCCCACGCTGCGTGGGAATGCCTCTTGTGACGCTCTGCGTCACGCTTTGGACGCAGAGCGTCCCGTACTGCATTCCCACGCGGAGCGTTGGAACGATCAAACAAAAGTGATAGGGCCAGGTGAAAATATTGTTGTGGTGTGTTTCTGATCGTTCCCACGCTGCGCGGGAATGCCTCTTGTGACGCTCTGCGTCACGCTTTGGACGCAGAGCGTCCCGTACTGCATTCCCACGCGGAGCGTTGGAACGATCAAACAAAAGTGATAGGGCGGGGTGAAAATATTTTTGTGGTGTGTTTCTGATCGTTCCCACGCTCTGCGTGGGAACGCCTCTTGTGACGCTCTGCGTCACGCTTTGGACGCAGAGCGTCCCGTGCTGCATTCCCACGCGGAGCGTGGGAACGATCAAACACCTGGAACCTTAAGGCTTGGCAATCACGGTCACCCACCACGGCGTGTGCTGCTCGATCTGCACCGGCAGGGTCGGCAGCAACGCGTTAAGCGCCAGGGTGGTGTCGTGCAGCGGGAAGCTGCCGGTGATGCGCAGGTCGGCCACGTCTTTATCCACACCCAGGTAGCCGGTGCGGTAACGGCCAAGTTCCTTGATGACGTCTCCCAGGCGGGCGTTGTCCACCACCAGCATGCCGCGCGTCCAGGCGTCGGTGGCGGGGGTGACGGCAAGCGCAGGGCCAAGGCCATCGCTGCGCATCAGCACTTGCTGGCCTTGCTTGAAAATCTGTTCCTGATGCACTGCCTGCGGTTGTGCCGCCACCGCCGATTGCAGGACGCTCAAGCGCGTGGCGTCGTCTTCGCGCTTGACGATGAACCGTGTGCCCAGCGCCCGCAGGCTGCCGTCGCGGGTTTGCACATAGAACGGGCGCGCATCGTTGTGGCCGGTTTCGACGAGGATTTCGCCTTCCTGCAACACGATCAGCCGGCGTTTTTCATCGAAACGCACGTCTATGGCGCTGTGGGTGTTGAGGTTGATCTGTGTGCCATCCACCAGGTTCAGCGTGCGTTGCTCGCCGGTGGCGGTGCGCTGATCGGCCAGCCAATAGTGGATCGGCAGGTAGCGTTCGCCGGCAAACAACGCCAAGCCGCACACCAGCGCGATACTCGCCAGGCCGCTGCCGAGCTTGCGCACGCGCTGGCGAATGCCTTCGCGCGACTGCAACAACGCCACGCGCGCCGGGCCCGAGGCCACGCTGAAGCGCTGGTCGAGCATGCCCAGCTGGCGCCAGGCGCGGGCGTGTTCCTCGTGACTGGCCAGCCATTTGCTGAACTCTTCGCGTTCCACCGCGCTGCCATCTCCCGAATCGAGGGATAACTGCCAGGCAATCGCGGCGTCCAGCACGCGGGCCGAGACCGGCTTGGCACCGATCACGCTCATGAAGGCTCGCCATACAGCGCGATGTAGCACTGGCGAATGCCCTGGGCCAGATACTGGCGCACACGGGGCACCGACACGCCCAGGCGCTCGGCGATTTCGGCGTGGCCCAGGCCGTCGAGGCGGTTGTAGAGGAAGGCGGCGCGGGCCTTGCTCGACAGCTTGCCGAGCAGACGGTCGATGGCCTTGAGGTCTTCGAGGATCAGTTGCTGTTGTTCCGGGGAGGGGTGTTCGCTTTCCGGGATCAGCATCAGCTCAGTGAGGTAGGCCTGTTCCAGGGCCGCGCGGCGGAAGTAGTCGAACAATAATCCCTTGGCGATCGCCACCAGAAACGCCCGTGGCTCACGGGGCGCGCGCAGCTCGTCGCGGCCCAGCAAACGCATGAACGTGTCCTGGCTCAGGTCTTCGGCGCGGCTCGGGCAGGCCACGTTGCGCCGTAGCCAGGCCAACAGCCAGCCGCGATGGTCGCGATACAACGCGCCAACAAGCTCACTGTGTGGGTTCTGGACCGACGACAAGGCATCACCGAATAAACAGGAAGTGTAAACTAACGAGAATTATTCGCGATTGTGTCAGAGGCGTCGGGTGCGCGCAATTGGCGTCTGTCGGGTTGAAGGCTTAATGACATCTGCTTGAACGATCGGCTCTCCCTGATGACGACAGGGTTCTGTCGGTGAGGGGGGAGAAGGGAAGGGGCAAGCCTGCGCACCACAGCAACCGGCCCCCCTCAATAAAGCCAATGGACTGCGCTCCTTAGAAAGACGGCGCCTGTTTGCGCCGTTTCCACTGGCTCAAGCGGGCTTGCAGCGCGTGAGGCGTGTCTATGTGTTGCGAACGCGCGCGGCTGAACAGGATAAGCATCAGCTCTGCCGTCGCCAGGGCATCGGCGCTGGCGTGGTGGCGCTCACCCACTTGCAGGTGGAAGTGATTGATCCAGTCATCCAGCCCGGCTTCGCGAATGTGCGCTTCAGGACAGAGCAGTGGGGCAAGGTCGGCCACGTCCAGGAACGGGTGGGTCAGGCGATAACCCAGGCTGTCCTTGAGTGCGCGGCCCAGCATGTGTTGGTCGAACGGTGCATGAAAGGCCAGCAATGGGCTGTCGCCGACAAACGTCATGAAGTCCAACAGCGCTTCGACCGGGTCGCTGCCGGCCGCAATCGCGCTGGGCCCCAGGCCGTGGATCAGCACGCTGGGGCTGAGCTTGGTGGCGCTGCGTTGCAGGGTGCGTTCGAACAGCTGGGAAAAATCCACCGCGCCGTCTTCGATCACTACCGCGCCGATCGACAGCACCTGATCGCGGTTGAGGTTCAGGCCGCTGGTTTCCAGGTCCACCACCACCCAGCGTTGGCTGCGCAGCGTGTTGTCGCCCAAGGCCGCAGGCTTGATCAGTTGCTCCAGGCGCCGCTGTTGCGCCGCGTCCAGGCCGGGCTTGGCTGTACGCAACCAACCGAACAGGCTCACAGTTGGTACCGCAGGGTCAGGCTGCTTTGCAGGCGTTGGGCCTGGCGCAGGGATTCGCGCAGGATGCGTCGGTCCAAATGGTTGAGGCTGTCGGGGTCGACGCGGTTGGAATACGGCTGGTTCTCGCGGGTTTGCAACTGGTGCTGCTGCATGCGCGTCTGCTGGATAAAGTGGTACGCCTCTTCATAGGCCGCGCCGTCCAGCGGTTCGATCACTTCCTTGACCACCAACTGGCGCAGGCGCTCCAGCGTGTTATTGGCGTGGATACCATTGGCCAGGGCCAGCAGGCGTGCGCCGTCGACAAACGGGGTAAGGCCCTGCACTTTAAGGTCCAGGGTGGCTTTTTCGCCGCCTTTGCGCGTCAGCACAAATTCGCGGAAACGCCCCACCGGCGGGCGCTGGCGCAAGGCGTTCTCGGCAAGCATGCGCTGGAACAATCGGTTGTCCGCCACTTGATCCAGAATGCCTTGGCGCAATTGCTCGCAGCCCTGCTCGTCACCCCACACCACGCGCAGGTCGAAATAGATGCTCGAACCCAGCAGGTTCTCCGGCGTCGCCTCGCGAATGAACGCCGCAAAGCGCCGCGCCCATTCCGCCCGCGACAGGCACAGCTCGGGGTTGCCGGCCATGATGTTGCCTTTGCACAGGCTGAACCCGCACAAGGCCAGACTCTGGTTGATCTGCTGCGCCAGGGGCAGCAGACGCACGCGGATCTCGGCGGCTTCAACGGCGTCCCTGGCGTCGAACAGAATGCCGTTGTCCTGATCGGTGTAGAGGGTCTGTTCGCGACGGCCTTCGCTGCCGAAACACAACCAGCTGAACGCCACGCCGGGGTCGCCTTTTTCGGCGAGGCTCAGTTCGATTACCCGGCACACGGTGTGGTCGTTGAGCAGCGTAATAATGTGGGTGATCTGGGTGGACGACGCGCCATGGGCCAGCATGCGTTCGACCAACTGGCCGATCTCGCCGCGAAGCGCCACCAGGTTTTCCACCCGCGGCGCGTTGCGGATGGTGCGGGCCAGGTGCACCAGATCCACACGTTGCAGGGAAAACAAGTCGCGCTCGGACACCACGCCGCACAGGCGCTGGTCCTTGACCAGGCACACGTGGGCGATATGCCGTTCGGTCATGGCGATGGCGGCGTCGAAAGCGCTGTGGTCCGGGGTCAGAAAAAACGGCGCTTGGGTCATGTGCGCGGCGATGCCCTGGCTGAAATCGCTCACGCCATCGGCCACTACATGCCGCAGGTCACGCAGGGTGAAGATCCCCAGGGGCGCCTTGTGGCTGTCGACGATCACAATGCTGCCCACCTGTTGCTCATGCATCAGCGTCACCGCTTCGCGCAATGGCGTATCCGGGCTGCAGGTGACCGGGTGGCGCATGGCCAATTCGCCCAGGCGCGTATTCAACGAATATTGGGTGCCGAGGGTCTCCACGGCTTTTTGCTGCACTTGTTGGTTAACCTGGTCCAGCAGGCTGCTGACGCCGCGCAGGGAAAAGTCGCGAAACGGGCTGGAGAGGGCGAACAGTTTGATAAAGGCCGGTTTGTTCAGTTGCAGGCAGAAGGTATCTTCGGCGGCCTTGTGCTCGGTGCGGGTGGCGCGTTCACCGAGCAGCGCGGCGAGAGGGAAGCACTCTCCGGTGGTGATTTCGAAAGTGGTTTCTGCCGAGTCCGGCCGTTCGCCAACGACGCGCCCTTGCTTGACGATATAAAAGTGCTCCACCGGGCCGCCTGACGGTTTGAGAATGCTCTCGCCGGGGCCGAAGAAGCGTAATTGGCACTGCTCGACCAGAAACGCCAGGTGGGCGTTTTCCATTTGGTTGAACGGCGGGAAGCGTTGCAGGAACTGCAACGTGCCATGGATGTTCTGCAATACCGCAGTTTTCCCCGCCTCGGCGAAGGCATCAGCTTTACTCATAACAGTGACCGCAGTGTTTTTGTCGTTATCGTCCTGCATGGTCGACTCCTACGCGTTGGGTGCCCATTGGACGTAAGTCTAGGTCGATGAAAATGGCGTCAGACTAGGGAAAAACCTTACATGAATATCGTCCAAACCCCGTAGAACGCCCACTAGGCAAACTTTCCGACGAAGTGCACATTGATCGCCGTTTCGCAGATGTCTGACGAGTGTGCTGGGAGAGTGATGAGAACCGCCGAGAGCCGTATGTCCGACCACGATATTTTGAGTGACGCCGAGCGCGAGGCGCTGAGCGCTGTGATGCTGGAACCTGATTTACCGCCGCAACGGGTGCTGATCGTCGATGACGATAAAGACGCACGGGAACTGCTGGCGGAGATCCTGGGGCTGGACGGTATTCGCTGCATGACCGCCGACAGTGGGGAGAGGGCTTGGGAGCTGTTGAACTCCAGCAGCTCGATTGGTTTGTTGATCACCGACTTGCGCATGCAGCCGAGCAGCGGTTTGGAGCTGATCCGCAAGGTGCGCGAATCCATCCGTGCAGCGTTGCCGATCATCATCATGTCGGGCGATGCCGAAGCGCCGGATGTGATTGATGCGATGCATTTGAGCGTGGTGGACTTTTTGCTCAAACCGATCGATAGCGTGAAGCTGGCGAAGCTGGTCAAGAAGGAGTTGGGGATGGATTCCTGATCGTTGCGGTGTCGCTACAGGTCACCGATGGAAACAGGACGGGACACCTCAACGAAAAAAGCCCTGATCTCACGATCAGGGCTTTTTCATTTACAGGCCGTTTTTAGCCTTGAACTCGCGACGCCTGCGGTGCAAGACCGGCTCGGTGTAGCCGTTGGGCTGTTTGGTGCCTTCAATCACCAGCTCCACCGCTGCCTGGAACGCGATGTTGCTGTCGAAATCCGGTGCCAATGGGCGGTACAACGCATCCCCGGCATTCTGACGGTCCACCACCGGCGCCATGCGCTTGAGGCTTTCCATCACCTGTTCTTGAGTGACGATGCCGTGGCGCAACCAATTGGCAATGTGCTGGCTGGAGATGCGCAGGGTGGCGCGGTCTTCCATCAGGCCGACGTCGTTGATGTCCGGCACTTTCGAGCACCCCACACCCTGGTCGATCCAGCGGACCACATAGCCGAGGATGCCCTGGGCATTGTTGTCCAGTTCGTTGCGGATCTCTTCTTCGGACCAATCGGTGTTGCTGGCCAGAGGAATGGTCAGGATGTCGTCGACCGAGGCGCGTTCGCGCTTGGCCAGTTCGGCCTGGCGCGCGAACACGTCGACCTTGTGATAGTGCAGCGCATGCAGCGCGGCGGCGGTGGGCGACGGCACCCAGGCGGTGTTGGCGCCGGCCAGTGGGTGGGCGATTTTCTGCTCGAGCATCGCCGCCATCAGGTCGGGCATTGCCCACATGCCTTTACCGATCTGTGCACGGCCTTGCAGGCCGGTGCTCAAACCAATATCGACGTTCCAGTTTTCGTAGGCGCCGATCCATTTTTCCGCCTTCATCGCGGCTTTGCGCACCATCGCGCCGGCTTCCATGGAGGTGTGGATCTCATCGCCGGTGCGGTCGAGGAAGCCGGTGTTGATAAACACCACGCGTTCGCTGGCGGCCTTGATGCAGGCCTTGAGGTTGACCGTGGTGCGGCGTTCCTCGTCCATGATCCCGACTTTGAGGGTGTTGCGCGGCAGATTCAGCACGTCTTCGATGCGGCCGAACAGCTCGTTGGTGAACGCGGCTTCTTCAGGGCCGTGCATCTTCGGCTTCACGATGTACACCGAACCGGTGCGGCTGTTCTTGCGGCTGCTGTTGCCGTTGAGGCTGTGGATCGCCGCCAGGCTGGTGAGCAGGCCGTCAAGGATGCCTTCGGGTACTTCGTTGCCGTCTTTGTCGAGAATCGCGTCGATGGTCATCAGGTGACCAACGTTGCGTACGAACAACAGCGAACGACCGTGCAGGGTGACGTCCTGACCATTCACGCCGGTGTAGACGCGGTCCGGGTTCATGGTGCGGGTGAAGGTCTTGCCGCCCTTGGCCACTTCTTCAGCCAGGTCGCCCTTCATCAGGCCGAGCCAATTGCGGTAGATCACCACTTTGTCATCGGCATCGACAGCGGCGACGGAGTCTTCGCAGTCCATGATGGTGGTCAGCGCGGCTTCCATCAGCACATCTTTGACGCCAGCGGCGTCGGTCTGGCCGACCGGGGTGTTGGCGTCGATCTGGATCTCGAAGTGCAGGCCGTTGTGTTTGAGCAGGATCGCGATCGGCTCGGCGGCCGGGCCCTGGAAACCGATCAACTGGGCATCGTCACGCAGCCCGCTGTTGCTGCCGCCTTTGAGGCTGACGATCAGCTTGCCGTCGACGATCTTGTAACCGGTGGACTCGACGTGGCTGCCGGCGCTGAGCGGAGCGGCTTCGTCAAGGAAGGCACGGGCGAAGGCGATGACCTTGTCGCCACGCACTTTGTTGTAGCCGCGGCCCTTTTCGGCGCCGTCGGCTTCGCTGATGGCATCGGTGCCATACAGTGCGTCATACAGCGAGCCCCAACGCGCATTGGAGGCGTTGAGGGCGAAGCGGGCGTTCATCACCGGCACCACCAACTGCGGGCCGGCCATGCGGGCAATCTCGTCATCGACGTTTTGGGTCGAGGCATGGAAGTCTGCGGCTTCTGGCAGCAGGTATCCGATGTCTTGCAGGAAGGCTTTGTAGGCCACCGGGTCATGGGCCTGGCCCGCGTGGGTCTGGTGCCAGGTATCGATCCGCGCCTGGAAATCGTCGCGTTTGGCGAGCAGGGCTTTGTTCTTCGGGGCCAGGTCGTGGATGACCTTGTCGGCGCCGGCCCAGAACTGGTCGGCAGTGATGCCGGTACCGGGAATGGCTTCGTTGTTCACGAAGTCGAACAGGACTTTGGCGACCTGCAGGCCACCGACTTGAACGTGTTCAGTCATCTCTTGCCTCACTCTGCGGAGCTTATGCGCTGATTCAGATTTTCATTATGTAGTGCACGGTTGGGCATACTACATGATGCCTGGTGGTTGTGAAAATTAGACTAAATACGTCGTTTAGCGACCCACTTTGGTCGTACGGTCACAGCGGAGAACGGGATGTTCTCAAAAAACTATTGGATTGTTCCAGATAAAAATAAAAATGGTACACGATTTGTTTTCGAGGGCCCTCGGGTCCACCTTGTAGATTGAATTCCAGAGGGCTTCGCCATGGACCATCTTGTACTCACAATTATCGCCGCCGACAAACCCGGCCTGGTTGAACGCATCGCGCAGAACATCGCCGCTCACGGCGGTAACTGGCTGGAAAGCCGCATGGCCCATATGGCCGGGCAGTTTGCCGGGATCCTGCGGGTCAGCGTGCCGACGGAGAATCGTCAGGCATTGGTAGGGGCGCTGGAAGACTTATCCACACACGGCATTCGGGTGCTGGTGGGTGAGGGCAGCAGCGGGCAGGCGTCGACCTCCAAATCCATCGTAATGACGCTGGTGGGCAATGACCGCGCGGGCATCGTGCGGGAAATCACCGCGCTGTTGAGCAAGCAGGGGGTCAACCTGGAGCGCCTGAGCACCGATGTGCGGCCGGCGCCGATGAGCGGTGATCCGCTGTTCAATGCCGAGGCGTTATTGCAGGTGCCGGCAACCTTGTCCCTGGATAAGTTGCAGGAAGCCCTGGAAACCCTGGCCGACGATTTGATGGTGGAGCTGCGCAACGAGGAGTGATTTGCCCACAGGGTTATGCATGGAAATCTTGCATGGGCCTGTGGATAACCTGTAGAGACCCGGCGCTGGGCCACGCCAGCCGTGGCTTTGCACGAACTGAGCAAAAAACGAGCAGTTTCAAGGGCTTGTGCACAAATGGCGGGGATCAGGTTGTGGATAACCTTGGGGTGAATGTCTGCAAGCCACGCGCGCCGTGGCTTGCAGAGGTTTGTGCGTTATTTGATCAGCGTTTTCGCACGGTCAGCCAGGCGTCCACGCTGTAGACCGCCAGCCCGGCCCAGATAAACGCGAAGGCCAGCAACGTGCTCGGCGCCAGGTGTTCACCGAACAGCAGCACGGCTTCGAGCAACACCAGGGTCGGCGCCACGTACTGCAAAAAGCCCAGGGCTGTGTAGGGCAAATGCCGCGCGGCGGCGTTGAAGCATACCAACGGGATCAGCGTGACCGGGCCTGCGGCCACCAACCACCAGGCTTCGGTGGTGCTCCAGAATTCAAGCTGGGCACTGTGGGCGCTTGGGTTGAACAGCAACCACGCCACGGCAATCGGCACCAGCATCCAGGTTTCCACCACCAGCCCGGGCAGTGCCTTGACCGGCGCCTGCTTGCGAATCAAACCGTAGAAACCAAAGGTCAGCGCCAACACCAGCGACACCCACGGCAAGCTGCCCACCTGCCACACCTGTTGCGCCACGCCCACCGCAGCCAGCCCGACGGCGACCCATTGCAGGCGGCGCAGGCGTTCGCCGAGCAGCAGCATGCCCAGCAGTACGTTTACCAGCGGGTTGATGTAATAACCCAGGCTCGCTTCGAGCATGCGCCCGCTGTTCACCGACCACACATAGGTCAGCCAGTTACCCGCAATCAATGAGCCACTCAAGGCCAGAATCGCCAGGCGCCTGGGGTTGTCACGCAGCTCACGGAACCAGCCGGGGTGTTTCCATACCATCAACAGCAACGCGCCGAACAACGCCGACCACAGCACGCGGTGCACGATGATTTCGGCGGCGGGTACGCTGGCGATGGCTTTGAAGTAGAGCGGGAACAGACCCCAGATGACGTAGGCGCTCAGGCCCAGGATGTACCCCTTGCGGGGGTTGGCGGCGTGCATTGCAGAATCCTTGCTTAGGCAGCTAACAAAGCGCGATTGTAAGGATATTTGTCAGGCAATGGGACCTGCTTTATGGGGACGGCAGCGAGCCTGCTCCCCATAAAACCAATGCGGTCAGAAGAGTTTCAGCGGTTCTTCGTTGAGCGCCGACAGTTGCTCGCGCAACGCCAACACCTGGTCGCCCCAATAGCGCTCGCTGCCGAACCACGGGAAGCTGTGGGGGAACGCCGGGTCGTCCCAGCGCCGGGCCAGCCAGGCGCTGTAGTGCATCAGGCGCAGGGCGCGCAGCGGTTCGATCAACGCCAGTTCGCGCGGGTCAAAGTCGTGGAACTCTTGATAGCCGTCCATCAATTCCGACAGCTGGCCCAGGCATTCCTGACGGTCGCCGGCGAGCATCATCCACAGGTCCTGTACGGCGGGGCCCATGCGGCAGTCATCCAGGTCGACGATATGAAACATCTCGTCGCGGCACATCATGTTGCCAGGGTGGCAATCGCCATGCATGCGGATGTTCTTGTGCGGTGTGGCCTTGTACACCTCTTCGACGCGCTTGAGCAGGTCACGGGCCACCGACTCGTAGGCCGGCAGCAGGCTCTTGGGAATAAAGTTGCCTTCGAGCAGGGTGTTCAGGGAGTCGTGACCGAAGTTCTTCACGCCCAAGGCTTCGCGGTGTTCGAACGCACGGGTGGAACCCACCGCATGCAAGCGGCCGAGCAATTGCCCGAGGCGATACAGTTGGTCGAGATTGCCCGGCTCCGGCGCGCGGCCGCCACGACGGGGAAACAGGGTGAAGCGAAAGCCTGCGTGTTCGAACAGGCTTTCGCCGTTGTGGATAAGGGGTGCGACTACCGGCACGTCGCATTCGGCCAGTTCGAAGGTGAAGCGGTGTTCTTCAAGAATCGCTTCGTTGGTCCAGCGCTGGGGACGATAGAACTTGGCGATCAGCGGTTCACCGTCTTCGATGCCCACCTGATACACGCGGTTTTCGTAGCTGTTGAGCGCCAGCACGCGAGCATCGCTGAGGAACCCGATGCTTTCGACGGCGTCGAGTACCAGATCAGGGGTAAGTGTTTCAAACGGATGGGCCATGCGAACTCCTGCGCGCAGCAGGGCGCCGCGTCCGGCCGGGTATGGTAACGCACACGGCTTGCGATAGGGGGCGACTTGAGTATCACCATCGGGGTAAGCCCCTCCCACATGGGTGGGCGGGTCTTGCCCCGATGGCGGTCAGTCAGGCGCCCACAATCCCGCCATCATCGCGCCGAATCGCCATCACCGAGGAGCGCGGTTTGCCATTGGGCAGGTGCTCCGGCCAGGTCGAACCACCGGTTTCGCCGGGGTGTTGAATCCCCACAAACAGCGTTTTTTGATCCGGCGAGAAGCTGATCCCTGTCACCTCACAGGCCACTGGTCCCACCATGAATCGACGAATTTCCCCGGTGACCGGGTCGGCGCACAGCATCTGGTTATTGCCCATGCCGGCGAAGTCGCCTGCGTTGCTGTAGTCGCCGTCAGTGAGAATCCACAGGCGCCCGGCCTTGTCGAAACCCAGGCCGTCGGGGCTGTTGAACATGTTCTGCGGGTTGATGTTGGACGAGCCGCCCTTGGGCTTGCCGGCGTGAATGCCGGGGTTGCCGGCCACCACAAACAGGTCCCAACTGAAGTCGGCGGCGCCGTGGTCATCGGCATTGGCCTTCCAGCGCAGGATCTGGCCGTAGACGTTCTTCTCCCGTGGGTTGGGGCCGCCCACCGGTTGGCCGTCTTCGCCGCGTTTGGCGTTGTTGGTCAGGGTGCAGTAGACCTGGCCGTCGGTGGGGCTGACCACGATCCATTCCGGGCGGTCCATGCGTGTGGCCTTGACCACGCTGGCGGCCAGGCGCGCGTGGATCAACACTTCGGCCTGGCTGGCGAAACCGCTGGCGGCATCGATGCCGTTTTTGCCATGGGTCAACTCCACCCACTGGCCTTTGCCCTTCGGATGATCGGCGTCGCCGTCGCCCGCGTCGAAGATCGCCACATATAAGGTGCCGTGGTCGAGCAGGTCTTTGTTGGCCTTGGGGTTTTTGTGGTTGATCTTGTCGCGGCTGACGAACTTGTAGATGAACTCGCCGCGTTCGTCATCGCCCATGTACACCACGGCGCGGCCGTCACGGGTTTCGGCAAGCGCCGCGTTCTCGTGTTTGAAACGGCCCAGGGCGGTGCGTTTGACCGGGGTGGATTGCGGGTCGAACGGGTCGATTTCCACTACCCAGCCATGTCGATTGAGTTCGTTCGGGTTCTTGGCCATGTCGAAACGCGGGTCGTGCAGGTGCCAGTTGATGTCCTTGCTGGCCGCCACCACGCCGTAGCGTTTTTGCCCGGCATCGAAGGTTTGCTGTGGGTTGCTGCTGCCGAAGCAGTCGGTGAAGTTCTCTTCACATGTCAGATAAGTGCCCCACGGCGTCTTGCCATTGGCGCAGTTCTGGAACGTGCCGAGGGCTTTTTTGCCGGACGTGTCGGCGCTGGTTTTCAGCCAGTCGTGACCGGCGGCGGGGCCGCTCAGGCGGATCGGCGAGTTGCCGTGAATGCGCCGGTTGTAGCGCGAGTCCTGGACGAACTGCCAGGTGTCGCCCTTGCGCCGGATTTCGATCACCGACACGCCTTCGCTGGCCTGGGCCTTGCGCACATCTTCGGCTGATTGCGGTGCGCCGCCGTGGGCGTAGAGGTAGCGGTAGTTGGTGTATTCGTTGTTGATCGCCATCAGCGCGCGGTTGTCGTCACCGGGGAAGGCAAACAGGCTCATGCCGTCGTTGTTGTCGCCGAACTGCTGCTCCTGGGCCTTGGCCGTGCCGTTGCCGGACGGGTCGAAGGCCGGCGCGTTCTTGTGCAGTGGCTGGCCCCAACTGATCAGCACCGAGGCGCTGTAGCCTGGCGGCAGGGTGATGGTGTCGCTGGTGGCGGCGGCGATGCTGGTGAAACCCAGCAGCGGGCTGGCGGACGCGGCATTTACGGCCAGGGCGCTGCGGCTGAGCAGGTTGCCGCCCAGGAACATCGCCGCGCCGCACAGTGCACCGGCGCCGATAAAGCGACGGCGGGTCAGGCCGACCATCTGTTCGAGGTCGGTGGCTTGGTTCTCTTCTAATAGGTTCATCTCAGGCTCCTTGAGTGCTTTTTGCCAACACCTTAAGCAGCCGTTGTGACGAAACTGTTGCAGTTTGAAGGCTCAGGCGCCGAGGCAGCCAATCAGACGGGCGTGCCGAGCAGCACATGGCTGGGTGCGAATTGCACCCGGATTGCCTGGCCCTCGGCGGTACCCAGGGCCGTGAGCGCCTCGGGCTGCGCCAGCGCGTATAGAACCAGACCGTTGGGCAGGTTGATGCGCACTTCGCTGGGACCATCGTCCGCGTCGAAAATCGCCGCGACGGTGCCGCTCAAGCAATTGTGTCCAAGTGTTGCAGTTGCCAGCGGCGCGAGCAGTTCCAGCCAGCCGGCCTTGATTAAGGCGACCACTTCCACGCCCGGCTCCAGCTCCAGCCGTTGCGTACTGTCGTGGGTGATTTGCGCGCTGAGCGCCAGCCCGTCCGCCAGTTGCAGATGGATCAAGTCGTTGCGGCCATGGCGTTCAATCGCGCTGACCTGGCCATGCAACTGGTTGCGTGCGCTGGTACGCAGCATCAAGCGGCCGAGCAGGTGGAAGTCACTGGTGGCGTCGTCCGAGCCCAGCACTTGTGCTTGCAGCACTTGCAGGCGTTGGTAAAGGCGCAGCACTCGTTCACCTTCGGCGGTGAGCCTGGCACCGCCACCGCCTTTGCCGCCGACACTGCGTTCCACCAGGGGTTTTTGCGCGAGGTTGTTCAGCTCATCGATGGCGTCCCAGGCGGCCTTGTAACTCAGGCCGGCGCTTTTGGCGGCGCGCGTGATGGAGCCCTGCTCGAAGATATGGGCGAGCAAGGCGATGCGCTGGGGGCGGCGCACGATATGTTGGCTCAGAGAGGTCGGAAGTGACATGGGCATACGCTGTGTGGGAATGAGCGGACGTTGCGGCTGCGAGGCACCGGAGTCAAGTGCCGGGCTTGGGCGTGCGGGCCACGCAGTACACGTCCACTTGCCGCGCGCCGGCGTTGATCAACAGCCGCGCCAGGCTGTGGGCGGTGGCCCCGGTGGTGAGTACGTCGTCCACCAGGGCCACGTGACGCCCTTGCACTTGCGCGTCGGCGGTCAGGGCAAACGCGCCGAGCAAGTTGCGCTTGCGGGTCTTGGCGTCGAGGGCCTGTTGCGCCAGGGTTTCGCGGGGACGTAACAGCACGTGCTCATCACAGGGGATGTTCAGGTCGGTGCTGAGCCAGCGTGCCAGCATCAGCGCCTGGTTGTAGCCGCGTTCGCGCAGACGCTTGGCGGCCATGGGCACCGGCAGCAGGGCGTCCGGGCGGGTAAGTGCCGTGTTATCAAAACGATGTTGCAGGTGGTGCCCCAGTAGGCGCCCCAGCATGCGTCCCAGGGGCCAGCGTGCCTGGTGCTTGAAGCGGCTGATCAGGCTGTCGACGGGAAAACTGTAGGTCCAGGGCGCGATCACCTGGGTAAACGCCGGCGGCCGCCGCTGGCACTGGCCGCAGATCAGGCCGTCCAGCGGTAAGGGCAGGGCGCAGACTTCGCAGTGTTCCATCAGCCAGGGCAATTCGGTTTCGCAGGCATTGCACACCGAATCGTCGGTTTCCGTGGGTTCATCGCAGATCAAACAGGTCTGAGTGTTTTTTGACCAGATGTAAACTTCGTGTTTGTGCCTTGGTTGACAGTGCATGAATCTTCCTTAAATATGCCGAGCATCCGTGTCGCGCCTGTGGGTATTGCCCTTCCCGCAGCGCATGTCAAAGCATAATCAAGGAATCGCCCATGAGCGCCAGCACCACTGCCACCCTGCGTCACGATTGGTCCCTGGCCGAAGTCAAAGCACTGTTCGTGCAGCCGTTCAATGACCTGTTGTTCCAGGCGCAGACCGTGCACCGCGCGCATTTCGATGCCAACCGCGTGCAGGTGTCGACCCTGCTGTCGATCAAGACCGGCGCCTGCCCGGAAGATTGCAAATATTGTCCGCAGTCGGGCCACTACAACACGGGCCTGGAAAAAGAAAAACTGATGGAAGTGCAGAAGGTCCTCGAAGAGGCCGCTCGCGCCAAAGCCATCGGCTCCACGCGCTTCTGCATGGGCGCGGCGTGGAAGCACCCGTCGGCCAAAGACATGCCCTACGTGCTGGAGATGGTCAAAGGCGTGAAGGCCATGGGCCTGGAAACCTGCATGACCCTTGGGCGTCTCGACCAGGATCAGACCGACGCCCTGGCCCAGGCCGGCCTCGACTACTACAACCACAACCTCGACACCTCGCCGGAGTTCTACGGCAGCATCATCACCACCCGTACCTACAGCGAGCGCCTGCAAACCCTGGCCTATGTGCGTGATTCGGGGATGAAGATCTGCTCCGGCGGCATCCTCGGCATGGGCGAATCCCTCGATGACCGCGCCAACCTGCTGATCCAACTGGCCAACCTGCCGGAGCACCCGGAGTCGGTGCCGATCAACATGCTGGTGAAGGTGGCCGGTACGCCGCTGGAAAACGCCGAAGACATCGACCCGTTTGACTTTATCCGCATGCTGGCGGTGGCGCGCATCCTGATGCCGCAGTCCCACGTGCGCCTGTCGGCCGGTCGTGAAGCGATGAATGAGCAGATGCAGGCCCTGGCGTTTTTTGCCGGCGCCAACTCGATCTTCTACGGCGACAAACTGCTGACTACCGCCAACCCGCAGGCCGACAAGGACATGCAGCTGTTTTCGCGCCTGGGCATCCTGCCGGAAGCCCGTGAAGAGCACGCCGATGAAGTGCATCAGGCGGCGATCGAGCAGGCGCTGGTGGAGCACAAGAGCAGCGAGCAGTTCTATAACGCGGCGGTGTGACTGAAATGAGCTCCAGCTGTGGGAGGGGCGTGTTCGCGAGATAAAGTGTATCGGCATCCGATGTGCTGACTGATCCACCGCATTCGCGAGCGCGCCGCACCTGCATTTTTGACCGCGTCCAACTTGAGCTACCGAGGCCTGCATGTCTTTTGATCTCGCCGCGCGCCTCGCTGCCCGCCGTGCCGAACACCTTTACCGCAAGCGCCCGCTGCTCCAGAGCCCCCAAGGCCCGGAAGTGGTGGTCGACGGCCAACCGCTGTTGGCGTTCTGCAATAACGATTACCTGGGCCTGGCCAACCACCCGCAGGTGATCGAAGCCTGGCGCGCCGGTGCGGCCCGCTGGGGCGTGGGCGGCGGCGCATCGCACCTGGTGGTCGGCCACGCCACGCCGCACCATGAGCTGGAAGAAGCCCTGGCCGACCTGACCGGTCGCCCGCGTGCCTTGTTGTTTACCACCGGCTACATGGCCAACCTCGGCGCGGTCACAGCGTTGGTGGGGCAGGGGGACACGGTGCTGGAAGACCGTCTTAACCATGCCTCCTTGCTGGACGCGGGCTTGCTGTCCGGGGCGCGGTTCAATCGCTACCTGCATAACGACGCGGCCAGCCTGGCCAAGCGCCTGGAAAAAGCCATGGGCAACACGTTGGTGGTCACCGATGGCGTGTTCAGCATGGACGGCGACCTCGCCGACCTGCCCGCGCTGGCCCGTGAAACCAAGGCCAAAGGCGCCTGGTTGATGGTCGATGACGCCCATGGTTTTGGTCCGTTGGGCGCCAGCGGGGGCGGGATCGTCGAGCATTTCGGTTTGAGCCAGGAGGACGTGCCGGTATTGGTCGGCACCCTGGGCAAAGCGTTTGGTACTGCCGGCGCGTTTGTGGCGGGCAGTGAAGACCTGATCGAAAGCCTGATCCAGTTCGCCCGCCCGTATATCTACACCACCAGTCAGCCGCCGGCCCTGGCTTGCGCCACGCTCAAAAGCCTGGCGCTGCTGCGCACCGAGCATTGGCGGCGTGAACATCTCAATGGGCTGATCCGCCAGTTCCGGCGGGGGGCCGAGCAGTTGGGGCTGGACTTGATGGACAGCTTTACGCCGATCCAGCCGATCCTGATCGGCGACAGCGCCAAGGCGGTGCGTTTGTCCCAGCGACTGCGGGAGCGCGGTGTGATGGTGACAGCGATCCGCCCGCCCACCGTGCCCGCCGGCAGCGCACGTTTGCGCGTGACGTTGACGGCCGCCCACAGCGCGGCGCAGGTGCAGCTACTGTTAAACGCGCTGGAAGCCTGTTTTCGCCTGGAGCTCGACCATGCGTGACCAACTGATATTGCTGCCCGGCTGGGGCCTGGGTGTATCGCCGCTGGAACCACTGGCGGCGGCGTTGCGGGGCTTGGATGAGCGCTTGCAGGTGCAGATCGAGCCGTTGCCCGTACTGGATTCCAGCGACCTGAATGAGTGGCTCGACGAGCTTGACGCCACGCTGCCGGACAACGCCTGGCTGGGTGGCTGGTCCCTGGGCGGGATGCTGGCCTCGGAGTTGGCCGCGCGGCGCGGGGAGCGTTGCTGTGGCCTGCTGACCCTGGCGAGCAACCCGTGTTTCGTGGCCCATGACGCCTGGCCGAGCGCGATGCCCGCCGACACCTTTGATGCGTTTCTCGCCGGTTGCAATGCCGACTCCCACGTCACTCTCAAGCGCTTTGGGCTGTTGTGCGCCAAGGGCGGCGCAGACCCGCGCGGGCTCTCGCGGTTGTTGGTCAGCGGCGCGCCCGGCCTATTGATGAGCGGCCTTGAACTGCTCGCGCAATTGGACACCCGCGACGCCTTGCTGGCTTATCGCGGCCCGCAGTTGCACCTGTTCGCGGGGATGGACGGGTTGGTGCCCGCCGAAGCCGCCGCTGACCTGCTGGCACTGTTGCCTGATGTTGAAATCGGCCTGATCGAACAGGCCGGTCACGCGTTTCTTCTGGAAGACCCCCACGGTGTGGCGGGGGCCATCCAGGCTTTTTTGCATGAGTGTGCCGATGACTGATTTATCCCATCCCGCCTTGCCGGGCGGCTTGCCAGACAAGCGCCACGTGGCTGCGTCCTTCTCGCGTGCGGCGGCCAGTTACGACAGCGTGGCCCAATTGCAGCGGGCAGTGGGGCACGAACTGTTGTCGCGCCTGCCAACTGCCTGCGCGCCACACCGCTGGCTGGATATGGGCTGCGGCACGGGGTATTTCAGCCGTGCGTTGGCTGCACGCTGGCCGGCGAGCCAAGGCGTGGCACTGGATATTGCCGAGGGCATGCTCAACCACGCGCGACCTTCAGGCGGTGCGCGGCACTTCATTGCCGGCGATGCGGAGCGTTTGCCGCTGAAAGCGGATGGCTTTGAGCTGCTCTTCTCCAGCTTGGCGGTGCAATGGTGTTCGAACTTCGAGGCCGTGCTCAGCGAGGCTTATCGAGTGCTGCAACCAGGCGGCGTATTGGCTTTCGCCAGTTTGTGCGTGGGCACCCTGGATGAGCTGCGTGAGAGCTGGCGCGCCGTGGACGGCCTGGTGCACGTCAACCGCTTTCGCACCTTCGAGGCTTACCAGCAACTGTGCGCGGCCAGCGGTTTGCGTGTGGTCAGCCTGGAACGCCGGCCCCATGTGTTGCATTACCCGGATGTGCGCAGCCTGACCCATGAATTGAAAGCCCTGGGTGCGCACAATCTCAATCCTGGACGCCCCGGTGGGTTGACCGGCCGTGCGCGAGTTGCCGCCTTGCTGCAAGCCTATGAGCAGTTCCGCCAGGTCCAAGGCCTGCCGGCGACTTACCAGGTGGTGTACGCCGTACTGGAGAAACCGCTATGAGCGCCGCTTATTTCATCACCGGCACTGACACCGATGTCGGCAAAACCACAGTCGCTGCGGGCCTGTTGCATGCGGCGCGCCAGGCCGGCAAAAGCACGGCGGCCGGCAAACCGGTGGCGTCCGGTTGCACGGTCACGCCCAAAGGGTTGCGCAACGCCGATGCCTTGGCGCTGCTGGCGCAGTGCTCATTACCGTTGAGTTACGCCGAGGTCAACCCGGTGGCGTTCGAGCCGGCCATCGCCCCGCATTTGGCGGCGCGGGAGGCGGGCGTGTCGCTGACGGTGCAGTCGTTGCTTAAACCCATGCAACAGATTCTGGCGCGCCGGGCGGATTTCACCCTGATTGAGGGCGCGGGCGGTTGGCGCGTGCCCTTGGCCGATCAGGCCAACCTGTCGGATCTGGCCATGGCGCTCAAATTGCCGGTGATCCTGGTGGTCGGCGTGCGCCTGGGGTGTATCAGTCATGCGTTGCTCACCGCTGAAGCCATCGCACGGGACGGTTTGCAGTTGGCGGGATGGGTGGCCAATATCATCGACCCCAAGACCTCCCGTCTGGAGGAAAACCTGGCAACCCTCGCCGAACGGTTGCCCGCACCCTGTCTGGGACGTGTTCCCAAACTCAAGCACGCCGGGGCTGAAGCCGTGGCGCCGTACTTGCTGCTGGACCTGCTTGACTGATTTTGGCTATCGCCAAGGCATTGTGCCATTAGTGTTTTTGACGGGCCTTTTGCCACGATCTCTGTTTCAATCACAGCTCACGATTCTCTAAAGGCAGGCTTAGCCATGGAAATCTCTGGAAGCAGCGCGTTTTATTCGGGCCTGAATACCATTCAGTCCGGGCAAAGCCGTGTCGACCAGGCCGCCGGCAAGATCGCCAGTGCCGCCACCAGCCAACCTTCGGATGCGCAGAATGATCGCCTGCAGGCGGTCAATCGCGGTCAGCCGACCAACTCCGCCAGCAATATGGTGGAACTGGCCGAAGGCAAATTTCAGGTCGAACTGGGCGTTAAAGTCGCCAAGGCGTCGGATGAAATGCTGGGCACCCTGATCGATACCTACGCTTAACCCTTTCTGCTGATTCCCGGCTTCGTCCTGAAGCCGGTCGCGCCTGCGCAAACCTACATTTTCTGTTTACCCCTTGTGGCTCCACGCCGCAGGCCTCGTCGCGCCTGCCATTGACGCGCGTCATGACAAACGGCATCCGGACGACGCTTGACATCCCCAGATCGTAAACGTATGTTTCAAACACCTGTTTGACCGCCACAATAAATTCCACGCGGTTGTTCATCCCAGCTACATCAGCAGAGGTTTATCGCTATGCCTGACTACAAGGCCCCCTTGCGTGATATTCGCTTCGTTCGTGACGAACTGCTCGGTTATGACGCGCACTATCAGAGCCTGCCTGCTTGCCAGGACGCCACCCCGGATATGGTTGACGCCATCCTCGAGGAGGGCGCCAAGTTTTGTGAGCAAGTGCTGGCACCGTTGAACCGTGTGGGCGACATCGAAGGGTGCACCTGGAGTGAGTCAGGCGTTAAGACCCCGACGGGTTTCAAAGAGGCCTACAAGCAATTCGTCGAAGGCGGCTGGCCGAGCCTGGCCCACGACGTGGAGCACGGTGGCCAAGGCCTGCCGGAATCCCTGGGCCTGGCCGTGAGCGAAATGGTCGGCGAAGCCAACTGGTCGTGGGGCATGTACCCAGGCCTGTCCCACGGCGCGATGAACACCATCTCCGAGCACGGCACCCCGGAGCAGCAAGCCGCTTACCTGACCAAGCTGGTGTCGGGCGAATGGACCGGCACCATGTGCCTGACCGAGCCGCACTGTGGCACCGACCTGGGCATGCTGCGCACCAAGGCCGAGCCTCAGGCCGATGGTTCCTACAAAGTATCCGGCACCAAAATCTTTATCTCGGCCGGTGAACACGACATGGCCGACAACATCGTCCACATCGTGCTGGCCCGCCTGCCGGACGCGCCGGCCGGCACCAAAGGTATCTCGCTGTTTATCGTGCCCAAGTTCATCCCGAACGCAGACGGTTCGATCGGTGCGCGCAACGCGGTGAACTGCGGTTCCCTGGAACACAAGATGGGGATCCACGGCAACGCCACCTGCGTGATGAACTTCGACGCGGCCACCGGTTACCTTATCGGCCCCGCGAACAAAGGCCTGAACTGCATGTTCACCTTTATGAACACCGCTCGCCTGGGCACCGCATTGCAAGGCCTGGCCCACGCCGAGATCGGCTTCCAGGGCGGTTTGAAATACGCTCGCGATCGCCTGCAAATGCGCTCCCTGACTGGCCCGAAAGCGCCGGAAAAAGCGGCTGACCCAATCATCGTGCACCCTGACGTGCGCCGTATGCTGCTGACCATGAAAGCCTTCGCCGAAGGCAACCGTGCGATGGTGTACTTCACCGCCAAGCAAGTGGACATCGTCAAGTACGGCACCGACGACGAGGCCAAGAAGCAAGCAGACGGTCTGCTGGCATTCATGACCCCGATCGCCAAGGCGTTCATGACCGAAGTCGGTTTTGAGTCCGCCAACCATGGCGTGCAGATCTACGGCGGCCACGGTTTCATCGCCGAGTGGGGCATGGAGCAAAACGTTCGCGACAGCCGCATTTCGATGCTGTACGAAGGCACCACCGGCATCCAGGCGCTGGACCTGCTCGGCCGTAAAGTGCTGATGACCCAGGGCGAAGCGCTCAAGGGCTTCACCAAGATCGTGCACAAGTTCTGCCAGGCCAACGAAGGCAACGAAGCCGTCAAGGAATTCGTCGCACCGCTGGCGGCACTGAACAAAGAATGGGGCGAGTTGACCATGAAGGTCGGCATGGCCGCGATGAAGGACCGCGAAGAAGTCGGTGCCGCCTCGGTGGATTACCTGATGTACTCCGGTTACGCGTGCCTGGCTTACTTCTGGGCCGACATGGCACGCCTGGCAGCCGAAAAACTGGCAGCCGGCACAGGCGAAGAAGCGTTCTACACCGCCAAGCTGCAGACCGCGCGCTTCTACTTCCAGCGCATCCTGCCGCGTACCCGTACCCACGTGGCAACCATGCTGTCGGGCGCCAATAACCTTATGGACATGAAAGAAGAAGACTTCGGCCTGGCTTACTAAGCCTTACCGGGTTCTCACTGAAACCGCCGCTCTCTTTCGGGAGCGGCGGTTTTTTGTGGGCGTCAGCCTGGCACTCAAGGTGTCGGCGTATAGGGCGTGCCGTCGCAATACACGTTGCCCGGCAATACGCCCCTGACCGCTATGGCCACCGTTGAAGATCGAAGCAGTTGACCGGTGTTATTTGGCATCCAATAGCTGAAATACATCACGCCCCTGCCGATCACTCCCATGCTGGTCGAATAGGGCACATTCACGGTAAGACCCAGTGTTGGCGCGTCGGCTGACAATACGACAGCGACCGTCACAGGTGGAACGATGAGGTTTGAACCATCGTCCTGCCGGCTCAATGCGCAGCTCAGCGTCAGCGTTTTACCGGCAATCAGAAGCACCGAAGGGGGGATAAACACCGTAATGAAACGATTTGTATAGGCCGTGTTCAAGGGTTGCGGCGAGCTGCAGTTGAGGTTGCCCTCCGCGTTCAGGTTCTGCACCCGCGGCGGCGGGAGCGTCATCAGGGCCGTCAGGTTGAAGATCAGGGCTCTGACGGGGCCGTTGAAGACTACCCCGCCGCTGGTGATTCTGAACCCCACCTGAGCTGGCGTATCCGTGGTGGGGGCAGTCGGAAGTACAGCCTGTATTTGCGCCGTGTTGACGATAAACCTTAACGGTAGCGGTTGCCCCGCATAAGTCAGCGGTGCCGTTACGGCTGCGCCCGAGAGGGTCACGGTCACCGTGTCGCCGATTTGCAAATTGTCGACGTTGTCCAGCCACACCTCCATCCCTCCCAATCCGCTTTGTAGGATATCGGCCTGGGTCACGGTGTTGTCCGGCGCGATCGCCTGTGTCACCCGTGGGATAGAGATGTTCGCCGGGGTGATCCGTACGGCCACTTTGACCTCAAGAATCAACGAGTCCCGGTCGCGGCAGCCCGCCTGGTCGATGATGCGGTAAGTCAATTGCCGCAAACCATTGCCTCGTGCACGGATAATGGCCGCCGACACAGGGATCAGGCGCTCGGCCGGTACATCAGGCAACGTAATGGGTGGGGTGTAGGGCACTTGCATGTGACTGTCGGTGTGGCCGTAGTAGAACACGCCGCGCAATTTGGTCCGGTTATTGATCTGTACATGTTCCGGAATTCTGAACAGCACCGGGTCATTGTTGGCCAGGTACTCATCGGTGATCAGCGGTGTCGCCAGATTCGCCGGCAGCAGGGGGCGCGGTGGTGTGATGGACAGATAGCCAAAAGGCGATCTTTTCTGGACGCGCAAGGACGTGCTGGTGGTTGCACGCGACACGTTGTCACCGTCTTCCAGAATGTAGGTGAGCCGATAGTCGCCCTCACTCCCCACCAGGCGGCGTGGCACGAGGACCTCGAACTCCCCGACGGGATAGGCCGGCAGTTGGTGGTAGGACAGCACTTGGTATTCCGCCGGTGGGGGCAGCTCCGCGTACACCCTGATGATGGGGCGGGAGCCGGGAGGGCCGGGCTGCGGCTGGGGCGGAATTCGAATGCGCAAGTCACCGGCTGCGGCTGTCAACGGGACAAGGCCGTCTGTATCGGGGATGGCGTCCACCACGATCAGTGGTGGCAACCGGGGGATGGCGTTACGGATCAAGAACAGTGAACTTGCACGCACCAGATCGTTGATTGAGGCGTCCATGGAAAACGCTCCCGGATGGTTGAAGGAAATTTCCTCGTCCCGACGGCTCACTGGGCGTTGTTTGGATTAAACACAGCAAACCTTGTGACGGATACTGTCAGAACTGACAGTGCGCTGGGGCTGCCTGATGCTTGGCTTTTCTCGGGACCTGTTGTGCGAGGTAAAAAACCAGAGCGTGGCACTCAGGGATTGGCCCAACCGGCCGTTAAAGTAGTGGCATAGTGATACATGTCAGACAGCTTGTGGTTAACTGTTTGCATGAAGGCATAGTGCTACTACCTTTCTGCGGGTCGGAGTTTTACCCTTGTCACGCGTGTCCGCTGTACGTTTCAGTCATTTCCTTCCTTCGTTACTGCTGTTGCTGGCGGGGCTCTCGGCTGCGTACGTCAAAGACCTCAGCGTGTTCTTCACCTCGTTGTTCAATGTGTTGCCGACTCTGGTGTTGCTGCTCGGCGGTTCTTACTGCGCTGTGTACCGGCGCCAGCGTGAGCTGTTCTTGATGATCACGGTGTACATCGCCTATTTCCTGCTGGATACCCAGACCGATTTCTACCGCGACAATGGCCGCGTACGCGAAGACGCGGCGGTGGTGTTTCATTTGTGCTGCCTGTTATTGCCTCTGCTGTTCAGCATCTATGCACTGTGGCAGGAGAAGACCCACCTGTTCCGCGACTTCGTGGCCCGCTGCGCCGTGTTGCTGGCCATCGGCAGCGTTGCGTTGGCCCTGGAGCAGAGTTACCCGGAGGCCGTGCTGAACTGGTTGGCGGAGATCCGCTGGCCGGCGCTGCATGGCAGGTGGATGAGCCTGATCCAGTTGTCCTACCCGATGTTTTTGATCGGCTTCCTCACCCTGGCGGCGCAGTATTGGTACCAGCCGCGCCCGTTGCATGCGGCGCAACTGGTGGGACTGCTGGGGGTGTTTTGGATGTTGCCGCAGACGTTCATCCTGCCGTTCACCCTCAACATCATGTGCAGCCAGGTGATGCTGATGATCGCCGCCGGCGTGGCCCATGAGGCCTATCAAATGGCGTTCCGCGATGAGCTGACCGGCCTGCCTGGGCGTCGTGCACTCAATGAGCGCATGCAGCGCCTGGGGCGCAATTACGTACTGGCGATGAGCGACGTTGATCACTTCAAACGCTTCAACGATACCCATGGCCACGACGTCGGCGACCAGGTATTGCGGCTGGTGGCGAGCAAACTGTCCAAGGTCAACGGCGGCGGGCGCGCCTATCGCTACGGTGGTGAAGAGTTCGCCGTGGTGTTTGCCGGCAAGACCCTGGATGAGTGCATGCCGCACTTGGAAGAAATCCGCGAGATCATTGCCAACTACGACATCAAGCTGCGCAACGCCGATCGGCCCCAGGATGATCAACAAGGCCGTCAGCGCCGGGCCGCCAGCGGCGCGTCGAGTGTGTCGGTGACGGTCAGCATCGGCGTGGCCGAGCGTCAGGTCGACCAGCGTACGCCCGAAGAGGTGCTCAAATCCGCCGACCAGGCGCTGTATGCCGCCAAGGGCGCGGGCCGCAACTGTGTGGTCGCCGCCGGGCAAACACGCCGTGGCGCGGTGCGCATGCAGAGCGCTGCCGGTTGAGTGATGGCGCTGTATTCAGCGCTTCTACAGTGATTGTTCGGGGCGCTGGCCGGCAGTAGGTTGAGGTATCTGCCGCCGGAGACATGACCATGCCTGAGTACAAAGCTCCCTTGCGCGACATGCGCTTTCTGATCGACAACGTGTTTGATTTTCACGGCCACTACGCCTCGCTTGGCGCCACCGACGCCAGCCCGGACATGGTCAGCGCGATCCTTGAAGAAGGCGCGAAATTTTGCGAAAACGTGCTCTCCCCGCTTAACCGTAGCGGCGACGAAGAAGGCTGCCATTTCGACAACGGCGTCGTCACCACGCCTAAAGGGTTCAAGGCGGCGTTCGCCCACTACGTCGAAGGCGGCTGGCACGGCGTCGCGGCGGACCCGGCCTACGGTGGCCAGGGCTTGCCGCAATCGTTGGGGCTGGTGCTCAGTGAAATGATCGGCTCCAGCAACACGTCCTGGGGCATGTACCCCGGCCTGACTCACGGCGCCATGTCGGCGATCCACGCCCACGGCACCGCTGAACAAAAAGACACGTACCTGGGCAAACTCACCGCTGGTGAATGGACCGGCACCATGTGCCTGACCGAAGCCCACTGCGGCACCGACCTGGGCCTGATCAAAACCCGCGCCGTGCCCCAGGCTGACGGCAGTTATGCGGTCACCGGCAGCAAGATCTTCATCTCGGCCGGCGAGCACGACCTGAGTGCGAATATCATCCATCTGGTGCTGGCCAAGCTGCCGGATGCACCGGCTGGGACCAAGGGCATTTCCCTGTTTATCGTGCCCAAGTTCCATGCCGACTCCGGTGAGCGCAACGCGGTGCAGTGCGGTTCGATCGAACACAAAATGGGCATCAAAGCCTCGGCCACCTGCGTGCTGAACTTTGACGGCGCCAAGGGCTTCTTGATTGGCGAGGTCAACAAAGGCCTCAACTGCATGTTCACCATGATGAATCACGCGCGTCTGGGCACCGGCATGCAGGGCCTGTGCAATGGCGAAGCGAGCTTTCAGGGTGCAGTCAAATACGCCAACGACCGCCTGCAAATGCGCTCGCTGACCGGCGCCAAGGCCCCGGACAAAGCCGCCGACCCGATCATCGTGCACGCCGACGTGCGTCGCATGCTGCTGACCATGAAAGCCTTCAACGAAGGCAATCGCGCGTTGGCCTACTTCACTGCGCAACTGCTCGACACGGCGCACTTGAGCAGCGACCCCGCGCAACGCCAGGAGGCCGAGGACCTGTTGGCGTTTCTCACGCCGATCTGCAAAGCCTTTATGACCGACACCGGGCTGGAGGTGACCAACCACGGCATGCAGGTGTTCGGCGGCCATGGCTATATTCGCGAATGGGGCATGGAGCAATTGGTGCGTGATGCGCGGATTGCACCGATCTATGAGGGCACCAATGGCATCCAGGCCCTCGACCTGCTGGGGCGCAAGGTGCTGGGCAGCCAGGGCAAGCTGCTGCGCGGGTTCACTAAAATCGTGCATAAGTTCTGTGCGGCCAATACCGAGCATCCACAGCTCAATGCCTACGTGGCACAGCTCAATCAACTGAATCAGGAATGGGGCGCGCTGACCACCCAAGTCGGTATGGCCGCGATGAAAAACCCTGACGAAGTGGGCGCGGCGGCGGTGGATTACTTGATGTACAGCGGTTATGTGATCCTCGCCTACCTGTGGTTGCGCATGGCGATGGCCGCGCAGGAGCATGACGATGTCGAGTTTGCCAAGGCCAAACTGGCCACCTGCGAGTTCTACTTCAAGCGCCTGTTACCGCGTACTGCCAGCCATCGCGCGGCCGTGGAGGCGGGCAGCGAATGCCTGATGAGTCTGCCTGCGGAGGCCTTTGGACTCTGATGACTTAAAAATACCGATCAGTCACAAGTGGACCCTATGTGTCGGAAAAGTTGTTCGGGTACACTCGGGGCCTGTAAAACCGATCCTATCGAATCACTTTTCACGTTCTCACGAGGTTTGCCATGGCTGATTACAAAGCGCCGTTGCGTGATATGCGCTTCGTCCTCAACGAAGTATTTGAGGTTGCCAACACTTGGGCCCAATTGCCTGCGTTGGCAGACACGGTTGACGCCGAAACCGTTGAAGCGATCCTCGAAGAGGCCGGTAAAGTCACCGCCAAGTCCATTGCTCCCCTCAGCCGAGGCGGCGATGAGCAGGGTTGCCGTTGGGACAACACGGCGGTGTTTACCCCCGACGGTTATCCACAGGCCTACAAAACCTACGCCGAAGGCGGCTGGGTCGGCGTAGGCGGCGACCCGGTGTTCGGCGGCATGGGCATGCCCAAGGCAGTGTCGGCGCAGGTTGAAGAGATGATCAACTCCTCTAGCCTGGCGTTCGGTCTGTACCCGATGCTGACCTCCGGTGCCTGTGTGTCGATCGCGACCCACGCCAGCGACGAACTCAAGGCGGCCTACCTGCCGAAGATGTATTCCGGTGAGTGGGCCGGCTCCATGTGCCTGACCGAGGCCCATGCCGGCACCGACCTGGGGATGATCCGCACCAAGGCTGAGCCTCAGGCGGATGGCACCTACACGATCAGCGGGACCAAAATCTTTATCACCGGTGGCGAGCACGATCTCACCGAGAACATCATCCACCTGGTATTGGCCAAGCTGCCGGATGCGCCGGCCGGTCCCAAGGGCATCTCGCTGTTCCTGGTGCCCAAGTTCATGGTCAACGCCGATGGCAGCCTGGGCGCGCGTAACCCGGTGAGCTGCGGCTCTATCGAACACAAGATGGGCATCCAGGCCTCCGCGACCTGCGTGATGAACTTCGACGCCGCCGTGGGTTACCTGGTGGGTGAGCCCAACCGTGGGTTGGCGGCGATGTTCACCATGATGAACTACGAGCGCCTGGGAGTGGGTATTCAGGGCTTGGCGTCGGGCGAGCGTTCTTACCAGAACGCCATCGAGTATGCGCGTGACCGCCTGCAAAGCCGTGCGCCGACCGGTGCCCAGGCCAAGGACAAGGCCGCCGACCCGATCATCGTCCACCCGGACGTGCGCCGCATGCTGCTGACCATGAAAGCTTCGAACGAGGGCGGTCGGGCGTTTTCCACGTATGTGGCGACCCAACTGGACATCGCCAAGTTCAGCGAAGACGCGGCAGCCCGCGAGCGTGCCGACAACCTGGTGGCATTGCTGACGCCGGTGGCCAAGGCGTTCCTCAGCGACCTGGGCCTGGAAACCACGGTGCTCGGCCAGCAGATATTTGGCGGCCACGGCTATATTCGCGAATGGGGCCAGGAGCAACTGGTGCGCGATGTGCGCATCACCCAGATCTACGAAGGCACCAACGGCATTCAGGCCCTGGATTTGATGGGGCGCAAGATCGTCGGCAGCGGCGGTGCTTTCTATACCTTGTTTGCCGACGAAATCCGCCAGTTCATCGCTGACGCGGGTCCTGAGTCAGCCGAGTTCACCCAGCCGCTGAGCGTTGCGGTGGATAACCTGGATGAACTGACTGCCTGGGTACTCGATCGCGCCAAGACCAATCCAAATGAGATCGGTGCGGCCTCGGTGGAGTATTTGCACGCGTTTGGTTACATGGCCTACGCCTACATGTGGGCACGCATGGCCAAGGCGGCGTTGGGCAAGGAGGCCGAGGAAGATTTCTACGCCAGCAAGCTGGGCACTGCACGCTTCTACTTTGCACGGTTGCTGCCACGTATTCACTCCCTGAGTGCTTCGGTAAAAGCCGGTAGCGAATCGCTGTTTTTGCTGGATGAGGCCCTGTTTTAAAGGCTTGGAGGGCTTGTAAGCAATCTCTTACATGACGTGCTGCTAATCGTCCTCTATCGCCACATTGGATCCACGGATAATCTACTTCACATGGACGTCGCGCAGGAAGCGCAAAGCAACAACACGGACACGTAGGATTCTGCCAGGAAGGCGGAGTGAAATGGATGTCAGGGAAACAGTCTGCAAAGCCCCGCTTCGGCGGGGTTTTCTTTTGCCTGCGAAAAAGTCAGGCGGGCGGCTGAGGCGCATTCATCACGTCTTCCAACAAGGCGCGCAGCAACGCCAGTGTCGCCTGTTGGCGCTGCACATCGCGGCAGACCAGGCCGACCTTCAGCGGCACCCTTGGCTCACTCAGGGGTTTCCACAGCAGCAACTGGCTATTGTGTTCATCCTGGGACCGCCCCGGCAGCACGGTCGCCAATTTGCTATTGGGCAGGCTGTCGAGAATCCCCACCATGGTATTGAGCTCCGCCTGCACCTGGGGACGCCGGCCAAGGTTGGCGAGTTGGCCCTGCCAGATCTGTCGGATCTGAAACTCTTCTCCCAACAGCAACATTGGCAATTCAGCGGCCTGTTTCAGCGAGACTTTCTTGAACTCGCGCAGCGGGTGATCCTCGGGGATGACCACCTTCAGCTCATCCTCATACAGCAACACTCCGTGTAACCCTGGCTGACGGGGCGGCAGATAGCTGATGCCAATGTCCAGCGAGCCGTTGAGCAACCGCCTTTCGATTTCCAGCCCGGTCAATTCGTAGATCTGCACCACCAGATGTGGCTGGGCCTTGCGCACGCGTTCGAGCATCTGCGGGACCAGGCTGGTGTGGACGGTTTGCAGCACGCCGATGGCCAAGGTGCGCAATGCCTGGCCCTTGAAGTTGCGCAACGCCTCGACGGCCTGCTGCATGCCATCAATCAGGGGCAACGCGTGGTTGTACAGCGTGTGGGCTGCCAAGGTCGGCAACAGGCGTTTGCTGCTGCGTTCGAACAGGCTCACATCCAGGTTTTGCTCCAGATGGCGGATCTGTTGCGACAAGGCCGGTTGGGAGATCGACAGACGTTCAGCGGCACGGCCCACGTGGCCCTCTTCATACACAGCGACGAAATAACGCAGTTGCTTGAAATCCATAAGTCTTTCTTATCGAAAAAGCTGGAAAATCGAAATGGCCCTTGGCCCCCGAGACGCCTAGTCTAGCGCCTATTCGCAGGGCTTACAGGGCCAGATCGGGCAATGAACAGTGTTTGTGTTGATAGCGTTTACATAGGAAATTCAAAAAATGCACAGGCGGTGTTCGCACCAGGCTCATTTGCTATCGGGGGCGATCTGTGAACCTGTTCAGCAAACGTCGGCCCGCGCCAAGCCTGGATGATCTGCTTATGGACACCACCGTCGAGCGGTCCAGCGAGTCCCTGATGCCCACGGTGGCCCGACCACCCCACGTGTTCGTACGCGGTCAGGGTTCCTGGCTGTGGGACAGCGACGACCGTGCCTACCTGGACTTCAGCCAAGGCTACGGCGCCAATAGCCTCGGGCACAGCCCGCAGGTATTGATCAAGGCGCTGAGCGAGCAGACCCAGGCACTGATCAACCCCGGCATGGGCTTGTATAACCGTACTCAACTTAACCTCGTCGACCGCCTGTGCCACCGCACCGGCAGCGATCAGGCCTACTTGCTCAACAGTGGCGCGGAGGCCTGTGAAGCGGCGATCAAGCTGGCGCGCAAGTGGGGCCAGCTGCATCGTGGCGGCGCTTATCGCATCATCAGTGCCAGTAACGGCTGCCATGGCCGCAGTTTCGCCGCGCTGGCCGCGTCGGCGAGCACCCTGGAAAACCGTTTCGAGCCGCAACTGCCTGGTTTCAGCCACGTGCCCTTCAACGACCTGCCGGCCCTGCACGCAGCGGTTGACGCGCAAACCGTCGCGATCATGCTTGAGCCGATCCAGGGCGCCGGCGTGTTTCCTGCGACCGAGCACTACCTCAAGGGCGTCGAGCATTTGTGCCGGGAGCTGGGCATTCTGTTGATCCTTGACGAAGTAAAAACCGGCCTCGGTCGTTGCGGCACGCTGCTCGCCGAGCAACAGTACGGTGTGCATGCCGACATCATCGCGCTGGGTAAAGGCCTGGGCGGCGGTGTACCGCTGGCGGCATTGCTGGCGCGGGGCAAGGCATGCTGTTTTGATCTCGGTGAGCTGGAAGGCACCCACCATGGCAACGCGCTGATGGCTTCGGCCGGTGCGGCGGTGGTGGACTCGGTGCTGGAGCACGGTTTTCTGGAGCATGTGCGCGAGTCCGGCGCTCACCTTGGCGAAGGCCTGGCTCGCCTGGCCTACCGCTATGGTCACGGTGAATTACGCGGCCAGG
This sequence comes from Pseudomonas sp. EYE_354, assembly GCF_023148575.1. NCBI lineage: Bacteria > Pseudomonadati > Pseudomonadota > Gammaproteobacteria > Pseudomonadales > Pseudomonadaceae > Pseudomonas > Pseudomonas sp. EYE_354. The sequence goes on along the minus strand of NZ_JAHXNQ010000009.1, from coordinate 66,930 downwards.
GCCTGATGTGGGGGCTGACGTTGTCGGATGATTCTGCCGACGCGGTAGTAAAAGCCGCGCTGCATGAAGGCCTGATCCTGACAGCCGCGCAACCCGACTGCCTGCGCTTCACCCCGGCGCTCACCGTGAGCCAAAGCAACATCGACGAAATGCTGCTGCGCCTGGCCCGCGCCTTCTCCCGCGTGCGCACTGCGCAATTGCAGTGCCGCAAGGGCATCGCCGTTTAACCCCTATTCCTGAACCGTCTCGCGGTATACGCGGCGCCTCCAGCCTGACTCTTTTGGCTGGGGGCGTTTTTTTGTCTGCCGCAGAAGGATGGCGCAATGCCAGAATCCACTGAACCCTCACGAAGCCCAAAGGTCGATTAGCTACACGGCTCAAACGAGCCGATTTTTTGGAGCTGACCCATGGATATCATTCGTATCATCATCGCCATCCTGCTGCCGCCACTGGGTGTGTTCCTGCAAGTAGGCTTCGGCGGCGCGTTCTGGCTGAATATTCTGCTGACCTTGTGCGGTTACTTCCCGGGCATCATCCACGCGGTATACATCATCGCCAAGCGTTGAGGCCTTTAGCCTTTTGCGATGAGCCGTGAGTTGCGCTCATTGCGAAAGGCCAGTTGCTCGATGGTCTGGGTGGCGTGTTCGGCGTCTTCCCGCGCTTGCAGAATAATGCCGTGCTGCTCGGACTTGCTGCACACGGGGTCGGCATTGCTGGCGTCGCCGGTGAGCATGAAGGCCTGGCAGCGGCAGCCGCCGAAGTCCTTTTCCTTTTCATCGCATGAGCGGCACGGCTCGGGCATCCAGTCGTAGCCGCGAAAGCGGTTAAAGCCAAACGAGTCGTACCAGATGTGCTGCATGCTGTGGTCGCGCACATTGGGAAACTGCACCGGCATCTGTCGGGCGCCGTGGCAGGGCAGGGCGGTGCCGTCCGGTGTGACGGTCAGAAAAATGCTGCCCCAGCCGTTCATGCAGGCTTTTGGGCGCTCCTCGTAGTAGTCCGGTGTCACGAAGATCAGCTTGCACGGATGCCCCTCGGCTTCGAGCCTGGCGCGGTATTCGTTGGTGATCCGTTCGGCGCGTACCAGTTGCTCCCTGGTGGGCAGCAACCCCACGCGGTTGAGCTGCGCCCAACCGTAGAACTGGCACGTGGCAAGCTCGACAAAATCCGCTTCCAGGGCGATGCACAGCTCGATGATGCGGTCGATCTTGTCGATATTGTGCCGATGGGTGACGAAGTTCAGCACCATCGGATAGCCGTGGGCCTTGACTGCACGGGCCATCTCCAGCTTCTGCGCAAAGGCTTTTTTCGAGCCGGCCAGCAGGTTGTTCACCTGTTCGTCGCTGGCCTGAAAGCTGATCTGGATATGGTCCAGCCCGGCTTTCTTGAAATCGCTGATTTTCTGCTCGGTCAGGCCAATACCGGAGGTGATCAGGTTGGTGTAGAACCCCAGTTTGCGCGCCTCGGCGATCAACTCCGCGAGGTCTTGGCGCACCAGCGGTTCACCGCCGGAAAACCCCAACTGCGCGGCACCCATTTCTCGGGCCTCGCGAAAGACCTTGATCCACTGCTCGGTGCTCAGCTCCTTGCCCTGCTCGGCGAAATCCAGCGGGTTGGAGCAATACGGGCACTGCAGCGGGCAGCGGTAGGTCAACTCCGCCAACAGCCACAGCGGCAGGCCGACGGCCGGTTTTTCAGGCAAGGGTGATCCAGTGCTCAGCACGGGCGACCTCCATGAATTGCTCGATGTCGTCAGCGAGCTCAGGTACACCGGGGAATTGTTGATCCAGCTCGGCGATGATCGCGGCCACGTCGCGCTCGCCATCGATCAAGCCACCGATCAACGCAGCGCTGTCATTGAGCTTGATCATGCCTTCGGGGTAGAGCAGCACGTGGCCTTTTTGCGCCGGCTCGTATTGGTAGCGATAGCCCTGGCGCCAGGTCGGTGTTCTGCTGCGATCAAAGCTCATAGGGTGATCCCTTTATGCCAGACCCGCTGCTCGGTCACGCTGTGATAGGGCGGGCGTTTGAGTTCGTAGGCCATGCTCATGGCGTCCAGCATGCTCCACAGGATGTCCAGTTTGAACTGCAGGATCTCCAGCATGCGCTCCTGACCGGCACGGGTGGTGTAGTGCTGCAATGTAATGGCCAGCCCGTGCTCTACGTCGCGTCGGGCCTGGCCCAGGCGGGTGCGGAAGTACTCGTAACCGGTGGGGTCGATCCACGGGTAATGCTGGGGCCAGCTGTCGAGGCGCGATTGGTGGATCTGCGGCGCGAACAATTCGGTCAGTGAGCTGCTGGCGGCTTCCTGCCAACTGGCGCGACGGGCGAAGTTGACATAGGCATCCACCGCAAACCGCACGCCGGGCAATACCAGTTCCTGGGAGCGCAGTTGGTCCGGGTCGAGGCCGACCGCCTGGCCCAGGCGCAGCCAGGCTTCGATGCCGCCGTCTTCACCGGGCGCGCCATCGTGGTCGAGCAAGCGCTGGATCCACTCGCGTCGGATCTCGCGGTCCGGGCAGTTGGCCAGGATCGCGGCGTCCTTCAGCGGGATGTTCACCTGATAGTAGAAGCGGTTGGCGACCCAGCCCTGGATCTGCTCGCGGCTGGCGCGGCCTTCATACATCGCCACGTGGTAAGGGTGATGGATATGGTAGAAGGCGCCCTTGGCCCGCAAGGCGGCTTCGAATTCGGCGGGCGTCAATGGTGTGTCAGTCATCGGGGTTGCTCCTACAATTCAAGGCTCATGCCGTCGTAAGCCACTTCGACATTGCGCCGTACCAGTTCCGCCCGCTCGGGGGAATCTTCATCGAGGATCGGGTTGGTATTGTTGATGTGGATAAGCACCTTGCGCTGCCGTGGCAGTTGCTCCAGCACTTCGAGCATGCCGCCGGGGCCGTTCTGGGCCAGGTGGCCCATCTCGCGACCGGTGCGGGTGCCGACGCCACGGCGTTGCATTTCATCGTCATCCCACATGGTGCCGTCCACCAGCAGGCAGTCGCTGCCGGCCATGATTTCCAGCAGCGGCGCATCGACCTTGCCCAGGCCTGGGGCGTAGAACAGTGTGCCGCCGGTGCGCAGGTCTTCGACGATCAAGCCGATGTTGTCGCCTGGGTGTGGGTCGAAGCGGTGCGGTGAATAGGGGGGCGCGGCACTGCGCAGTGGCAATGGGGTGAAGCGCAGGTTCGGGCAGGCCGGGATGGTGAAGCAGGTGTCCAGTTCGATACGGTTCCAGGCCAGGCCGCCGTTCCAGTGGGTGAGCATGGTGAACAGCGGGAAACCGGTGCTCAGGTCTTCATGAACCATGTCGGTGCACCACACTTGGTGCGGGCAGCCTTCGCGCAGGCTCAGCAAACCGGTGGTGTGGTCGATCTGGCTGTCCATCAGGATGATCGCGCTGATGCCGGTGTCGCGCAGGGCGCGGCCGGGTTGCATCGGCGCAAAGCCTTGGAGTTGCGCACGGATATCCGGAGAGGCATTGCACAGCACCCAATGGACGCCATCGTCGGAAATGGCAATGGACGACTGGGTACGCGCTTGCGCACGCAGGCTGCCATCACGAAAACCTGCGCAGTTCACGCAGTTGCAGTTCCACTGTGGGAAGCCACCGCCGGCGGCGGAACCTAGAATCTGGACAAACATGATTGCTCCATCATGCAAAGCTCAAAACAAAAACGCCCCGGGCGAACCGAGGCGTTGTATTACCCAGCGGATTAACGGCTGGCGAAGTACATGGTGACTTCGAAGCCGATGCGCAGATCAGTGTAAGCAGGTTTGGACCAAGTCATATTCTTACTCCTACGAAGGGATGGGACGTTTACTACCAAGTAATACATATAGTCCACCTCCAGTCGGAGATGTTCAGATGTGTGCGTGGGAATGTTACTTAATTCTGAGCAAGTTAGCGCTGTCTCGATGGAAAAAGCCTGTTGCAGCGTTGGCAATGATCCGCCGACAACGGCTATGCGTTCGCAGTGCGCGGGCCATTAGCCAGCCAGTGCCAGCCGCCTTTGGCGTCCTTCAGTTGCTGCGCCGCGAGTTGCATGGCCTCAGGGCGACGGCTCAGGATCAATTGCTGAAGCTGCGCCAGATAGCCCGACGAATGGCCTGCCAAGTGCGCGTGCCACAGTAGTTCGGCGCCTTGAGCGATCGGCAGGGTCTGGGCTGAGAATTGCTGCGCCAGTGCCTCATTGCCTGACGCCTCGCGGCTGCCGAGCAACGCCGGCACTTGCGCCACAAAGGCCTGCAGATGCTCAACGAGCCCTTCAAGGGGCACGCTGGGGGACTGAATGCCAAACAGCAGGCCGGTTTGCCCAGTGATCTGTCGGATACCGCTGAATACGGCGTAGCCCAACTGCAACTCGACCCGCAGACGTGTGTAGAACGGGTCCTGGAGCAGATGGCCGAGCAAGCGCCATGTGGCTTCGTCTTCCAGGGATGCACTGGGCGTTGGGCAGAACAACAGCAACGCCGCTTCGGTGGCATCCACGTTTAGCTCATGCCACCGCCGTTGACCGTCAAAGGCGTGAGGCGTGCTTTCGAAGCTCTCAGGTTGGCCCGGCAGGCGGGCGGCGGCCGTCTTGATCAGCGCTTCACACGCGGCGGGCAAACCCAGGCCAAGGCCGTGCCAGCGTGCGGTGGTCCAGGAGGCGGGCTGCGCGCCGGTCTCGACAGTGTCGGCGATGCAGCACGCGGGCAACGCCTTGAGCAGTTCGCGGATGGCGATCATTGGCGTGGCAGCGGGTGACGTCCCCTGGGGCTGATTCAGGTGCTGGGCCAAGGCTTCAAGGACAGCAGGCATTGGCTCATGCAGCCCGATCATCTTCACAAGCATCCCCTTGCCCGCTGTTTCGAAAGACAATTCGACGCCTGCCTGGCGCGCGTTCGCACACAGCGCTTGCAAGGTGCTTTCCAGTCCGACGGGCGCTGCTGAATCAAATTGCCAGTTCAGGTACAGCGCACCTTCGTCGCTGTCGTCCGCCAAGGCCTGGCTGAACTTCAACGCTGATGTGTCTCGGCGTCCCCGCGACCGGTCCTGAGCAAAGGTGCGCAAGCCACGGTGGGCGCTGGTCTGGCCACGAATCAAACCGGCACGTTCTTCCTTGACCGGTGGACGCAGGAACGGGTTGTTCGGCGGCAACTGCCAAGGGTGCCGGGAGGGCGGTAATTGGAGCGAGTCAAGCAGGGCCTTGAGCGCAGCGACGCCTTGTTCCGAAAGGTCTTCGCTGTCGTTTCGGGCCAACGCCAGCGCGCCCTGGACCTGTTGTTGGCGTGCGTTCAGCAGGGCGAATTCTTCGCGCAGTGGCGTCCAGTCACTGTGTGCGAAAAAGCTCAGCCAGTCGTGCAACAACGCCTCGATCTGCGTAGCCGATTCGTCTTTTGTACTGAGCGTAAAGTCGATATCCAGCAGCGCTTGCCCCGCAAAGTGGTACAGCACGGACGCCTGCACTGTGCGGGCCAGCCCGCGTCTGTTCAGCTCGGCGAGCAGCCCGCCGGCCGCCGGGGCGTTGAGCCAGGTACAGAGGAAATTCAGTGCTTCAGGTGGCGCGTCACAGGTTATGACGTGGTGCAGATGGGAGTCGGCGCGGTGTTGATAACGGCGTGCCTGGCCCTGCATCAACGCCGGTGCAGGCGCCTGAGGGTGCAGAGGCCCCGAGTCCAGTTGCTCGCTGAACCGCTTTGCCAGCGCTTCGAGTTGTTCCAGCGACTGCGGGCCGGCCAGGCTCAAGGTCATCTGCCCGCTCTGATAGAACCGCGTATGAAAGGCCCGCAGCGCCTGCTGAAAGTCCTCACGCTCCACTGGCAGGCTGTCACGGTTGCCTGCGTGGAAGCCGCGCAGCGGATGATCTGCCGCCAAGCCCTGAAGCACAGCGACCTGCTGCTGAGCTTTGGCATCCTGGGACCAGGCGACCCACTCCGCATGCAGTACTTCGCGCTCGCGCAGTTGGTCGTCCTCGGCCAGGCGCGGATGGGCCAGCATGTCCGCCAAGCGTTCCAGGCCCTCGGAGAAGGTCGGTACAGGCAGTTCAAAAAAGAAGTCGGTGGTGCGTTCGCGGTTGCTGGCATTCACCTGGCCACCGTGACGTCTCACGTAGGCCATCAGTCCGTCGTCCGTGGGAAAACGCCGAGTGCCGAGAAACAACAAATGCTCAAGGAAATGCGCCAGCCCCGGCCACGCCAGCGGCACGTCATGGCTGCCGGCAGCCACCCGCAACGCCGCAGCGCAACGCTTCAAGCGGGGGGCGTGGCGCAGGGTGACGCGCAAGCCGTTGGCCAGGGTCAGATGAAGGGGATGAGGGTGGACCGGCGCAGGCATGGGCACTTCCAGAACGTAGGAGGCGGCTATGCTAGCAAACCCTTTGGGTCAGGGCTTGCTCAGCGCGCCGTACAGCTCGGGGCGGCGGTCTTGCAGGTAATGGTTGGCCGCGCGCGCGTTGAGGATCGCTTGGCGATCCAGTGTGCCGACAATCAAGGCCTCATCCAGGCCGGCCTGGGCGATGCGTTGGCCATCCGGTGCGGCAATGCTGCTTTGTCCGCAATAGTGGATGTCGCCTTCGTGCCCGCAATAGTTGGCGTAGGCCACGTAGCACTGGTTCTCAAAGGCCCGCGCCCGCACGGTCACGTCCGCAACAAAGTCGAACGGCACCATATTGGCGGTGGGCACCAGGATCAGTTCGGCACCGGCCAGGGCCAGGCGCCGCGTGTTCTCCGGGAACTCCAGGTCGTAGCAGATCAGGAACCCCAGCTTCCAACCGTTGAGCTCCACCAACGGGAGGTGATCATCGCCGGCGCTGAACATCGAGTGATCCAGGTCGCCAAACAGGTGGCTCTTGCGGTAATTGCACAGGCGCTGGCCTTGGGCGTCGATCAACTGCACCGCGTTGTAGATCTGCCCATCGTCCGCGCGCTCCGGGTAGCCATACACAATCGCCACCCCGGCGGTTCGCGCGATCTCGGCGATGGTGTGTGCAGACTCGCCATCCTGCGCCTCAGCCAGGGCGCCGACCGCTTCGGCACCGATGTTGTAGCCGGAGAGGAACAATTCCGGCAGCACCAGCACGTCGGCATCGGTTGCCTCGTGCGCGAGCTGGTGCAGGCGCTTGAGATTGGCCGCCACATCCAGCGGCAGCGGCGGGCATTGGTACAGGGCGACACGCATGGCGAACTCCTTAATCGGCCAGGGCGATCGGCCCGATTTCGTCGAATACGTCACCGGGTCCTGGGTTATCGGCGTGGGTGCTGCCGCCGAAGTGAGTCATGATGCCCCATACCGCGTTCAATGAGGTTTGCACCGCGCCTTCGACCCAGGCCGGAGTCCAGGACACGTCGTCGCCTGCGATAAAAATCCCACGTTGTTCGGCGGGCATGTCCTTCTGCATGAAATGCGCATACATACGCTGGTTGTAGCGATAGTGGCCGGGCAACGCGCCCTTGAAGGCGCCGAGAAAGTGCGGGTCGGCTTCCCAGGAGACGGTGATCGGGTCCCCGATGATGCGCGCCTTGAGGTCAACTTTCGGGTAAATCTTTTTCAGCGCGTCGAGGGCCAGCTTCACACGTTTATCAATCGGCTGCGGCAGCATTTTCAACGCGTCGCTCATCCACGAGTAGGAGAGGCAGATCACGCCCGGCTTGTCGTCGCCATTGTCGAACAGGTAGGTGCCACGGGTGAGGCGGTCGGTGAGGGTCATGCTCATCAGGTCGCGGCCGGTTTCCGGGTCTTTGTCTTTCCAGAACGGACGGTCGACCATCACGAAGGTTTTCGACGATTGCATGTAGCGCGTGCGGTCCAGGGCCATCCACATCTTTTGCGAGAATAGGGTTTCGTCGCATTCGATCTGGGTGGTCAGCAGCCAGCTTTGGCAGGTGGTCAGGACGGCAGCGTATTCGCGGGTGTCGCCATAGTTGTCGGTGACCGCGAAACGCCCATCCGCGGCGTGGGCAATGCGCTTGACCCCGGCCCGAGGTGCGCCGCTGTGCAGCGAGCTGAGGCTGGTCCCGGCCGGCCAGTGGGCGCAACGCTCAGGCACATGGCGCCAGATCCCCATGGGCACTTGCGCCACGCCACCTACCACCAAGTGCTGGTGGTCATCGCAGTTGGTCATCACCACGCGGAAGATTTCCAGCATCGAGTTCGGGAAGTCCGAGTCCCAGCCGCCGGTGCCGAAGCCGACCTGGCCAAACACTTCGCGGTGATGGAACGACAGTTTGGCGAAGGCCTTGGAGGTGGCGACGAAATCGTAAAAGGTGCGGTCGTCCCACAGGGGGACCAGTTTGTTCCACAGGGCTTTGAGGCGGGGTACATCGCGGTCGCGGATGGCTTGCTGGATATCGCCGAACTGGGAGCCCGCTTCCAGGGCGTCGGCCCAGGCGTCAGCCACTTCCTGGAACAGCGCAGGCAAGTCGGCCAGTTTTTGTGCGTAGTGGGTCTGGCCTTCGAGGTCGATCACCGTGCTGCCGGAGGCCGGGGTGAGCGGGTTGGGGAACGGTTTGGTGTCCAGGCCGAGCTTGTCCACATAGTGGTAAAAGGCGGTGGAGGAAACCGGGAAACGCATGCCACCCAGTTCGGCGATGATGCCTTCGGCGCCTTCAAAGGCCTGGGAGCGCAGGCGGCCGCCCATCTTCGAGGCTTCGTACACCACGGGTTTGAGGCCCAGTTTCATCAGCTCGTAGGCGGCCACCAGCCCGGCGATCCCGGCACCGACGATGGCCACTTCGGCGCCATGGTGTTCGGCGGGGATGCTGCCCAGCCCGGCCGGGTGCTCGATCCAGTCATCGAAGGCGAACGGGAAGTCCGGGCCGAAGATGGTGATGGGTTTTTTACCGTCTGCAGGGTGGCGATTGTTTTTGTTGAGCGTATTCATGGCTGACCTGGCTGGAAACTCGGCGGGGCACGACCCGCTGAGTATAGGAAAAGATGGCAGCCAGTTTAGGGGGCGTAGCGTCCGTTAATAAGACGCAAAGTGTCGTCGAAATGAATTGTTTTTAGTCACAGTGACGAGCTTGGCGGTCAGATTGGCTGGCCACGGTCCAGTTTGTTACTGAGGATGATCGACGTGGTGGTCTTCTCCACGCCGTCGACACTGCCGATCTGGTCCAGCAACTGGTCCAGTTGCTCCGGCGAATCGGTGCGCAGCCAGGCCACGTAATCGAATTCGCCGCTGACCGCGCACAGTTGCTGCACCTGGGCCATGGCGCTGAGCCTGCGCAGCACTTCTTTGCCCGAGCGCGGTTGCACGGTGATGCCCACATAGGCCTGCAAACCGCCGTCCGCCACGCGCTGGCCAAGGCGCACGCCATAACCGGTGATCACCTGGGTTTTTTCCAGGCGCGCCAGGCGCGACGTCACGGTGGTGCGCGCAATGCCCAACTGTCGAGCGAGCATGGCCACGCTCTCGCGGGCATTGATCTGTAGCGCGGCGATCAACTGACGATCGATTTCATCGAGTACAGGCAAGTGAGACTCCGTGACGGGCGGCAATGGCCACGCATGTTACAGGCTTGCATCGGCCAGCAGGCAACGGGCAAACAGCTGCGGGACCGGCAGGTGACGTTGGCTGTAGCGGCTCAGCAGGATGATCTCGCGGTAAAACGTCAGACTGCCGAGCGGGATTATCCTGACCTCCGGCGAGCGCTCCAGCCACAGACCAGCCTGGGGAATCAGCGACACACCCAGCCCACATTCCACCATTTTGACGATGGCCTCCAACTCGTCCAGCTCCAGTGCTACCTGCACATCCAGCTTCTGTTCCCGCAGAAAACGGCTCACCAGCCGACCGCCAAACGACGCGCGGTCATAGCGCACGTGAGGCTGGGTGCTGAGCAGCCGCACAGGATCGTCGCCCTTCAAGGCGTGCGGCACGATCAGCACGAACGGCTCCTTGCGCAGCACCTGCACCCGCAGCTCCTTGGGCAGGTCGAAGGGCGGGCGAATGATGATCGCCGAATCCAACTCGCCAGCGTCGACTTGGCTCAGCAGCTCCAGAGACACGCCGGGCACCAGTTTGCATTCGACCGTTGGCGCCGCCTGGCGTAAACGCACCAGGGCCTGGGGCAACAACCCGGTCTGTGCCGTGGAGATAGCGCCCACTTTCAACTCCCCCCGGTATTCATTGGCGTCCACCGGCATCGCCATGCGATTGAAGGTTTCGAGGATTTCCTTGGCCAAGGGCAGTGCGCGTACACCCGCCGCATTCAACGTGGCCTGACGCCCGGTCCGGTCAAACAACTGCACACCCAGCGCCTGCTCCAACTGCCGGATTTGCGCACTGACCGCCGACTGCGTCAGCCCGATATGCATGCCCGCGGCTGCAAACGTGCCATGGCGGGTTACCGCGATAAAGGTCTTTAATTCGCGCAGCATGGGCGCCTCGATTCATCGAAATTATTTGTGCTCAGCGCAAAAACTATCGTCTTTTCATCAGCTGAAGCAAGGCTAAACTCCTGGCACCTGATGAACCTTGAGGTTGACCTGATGACACTTGCGCCTTTCCACCTGGCAATCCCGGTATTCGACCTCGCGGCTGCGCGGCACTTCTATGGTGAGGTCTTCGGACTGGAGGAGGGACGTTCCAGTGAACACTGGGTCGATTTCAACTTCTTCGGCCACCAACTGGTGATCCATGCACACCCGAAAACCGCCTCCCAGCAAGCCGCCCACACCAACGCCGTCGACGGCCACGACGTGCCCGTGCCGCATTTTGGCGTGGTGCTGGGCTGGGACGACTGGCACGCCCTGGCGGAGCGCTTGCAGGCGCGAGAGACGAAATTCGTGCTGGAGCCGCATATCCGCTTCAAGGGACAGGTGGGAGAGCAGGCGACATTGTTCTTGTTTGATCCCTGTGGGAACGCGCTGGAGTTCAAGGCGTTCAGGGATATCGGGCAGTTGTTTGCCAAGTGAGGGGGCGTCAGGTGGCCGGTGAGTCGATGGACTTGCCAACTCAAATGCGGCCAATCGAGCGGCTTATGGGGCAGACATACAAAAGCCGCGCAATGCGCGGCTTTGGAGTTGGTGGGCCCACACGGACTTGAACCGTGGACCAAAGGATTATGAGTCCTCTGCTCTGACCAACTGAGCTATAGGCCCTTAACAGGCCGCGGATTATAACGATGGTTTGATCGCTGTGCTATCCGAAAAATCCTCAATGCGCCTGCGAAGAAACGTAGCGGCAAAAAGTTCGGGCGGTAGCGGCAGGCTGACGATGTAGCCTTGCATCTGTTCGCAGCCTTCAGCGGCCAGGAAGGCTTGTTGTGCCGGGTTTTCCACGCCTTCGGCAATGATGGTGAATTGCATGCTGTGACCGAGGGCGATGATGGCGCGCACGATAGCGGCGTCGTGGGGGTCGTCGGGCAGGCCGCGGACGAAGGATTGGTCGATCTTGAGGAAGTCCAGCGGCAGGCGCTTGAGGTAGCTGAGGGACGAATACCCGGTGCCGAAGTCGTCGATCGCCAGTTGTACGCCCAGGCGTTTGAGTTGGTGCAGTACCTCCAATGCTTCCTCTGCCTGGCTCATGATGAAGTTTTCGGTGATCTCCAGTTGCAGACAGCCAGGTTCGAGTTGGTAGTCGCGCAGCAGTTGTTCTATGCGGTTCAGCAGGCCGGGTTGGCGCAGTTGTGCGCCGGCCAGGTTGACCGACAGCGGGCCGAAGTCAGCAAAGGTGCTTTGCCAGGCGTGCAGTTGTCGACAGGCCTGTTCGAGTACCCAGTCGCCAATCTGCAGGATCATGCCGTTCTCTTCGGCCAGGGCGATGAAGTGTTCGGGCGGCACTTCGCCGAAGGTCGGGTGGTGCCAGCGGATCAACGCTTCGGCGCCGATCAGGGCCTGGGTTTGCAGGCTCAATTTTGGCTGGTAATAAAGGCTCAGCTCCTCGCGCTCAAGGGCGCGACGCAGTTCATGCTCCAGTGCCACGCGCTCTTTGGCCTGGGTCGTGAGGTCGCGGGTATAGCATTCGACCCGGTTACGGCCCTTGGCTTTGGAGCGGTACATCGCGGCGTCGGCGTTTTTCACCAGGGTGGCCACGTCAGTGCCGTCCTGGGGGTACAGGCTGGTGCCGATGCTCGCGCTGATGAAGAACTCGTGCTCGCCCGCCTGGAAGGGCGGCGTGAAGCAGGTCAGCAGTTTATTGGCCAACTGCTCGGCGTCGCTGGCGTGTTGCAGGCCGGGCAGCAGAATGATGAACTCATCACCGCCCAGGCGCGCGACGGTGTCGATGTCCCGCAGTTGCTCCTTGAGGCGTACGGCGATGTCTTTGAGCAGCAGGTCGCCGATGGGGTGGCCAAGGCTGTCGTTGATGTGTTTGAAGCGGTCAAGGTCGAGAAACAGCACCGCGCCTTGTTTGCCGGTTTCTTGGTGACCATTGAGGGCGGCCTGCAACCGGCTTTCAAACAGGGTGCGGTTGGGCAGGCCAGTCAATGGATCGTGGTGGGCCTGGTAGTCCAGGCGTGCCTGGGCCAGCTTGAGGCTTGAAATATCGGCGAACACCGCCACGAAATGCGTGATCAGTTGCTCGCGGTTGCGCACGACACTGATAGTCAGCCAACTGGGGTAAAGCTCGCCGTTTTTACGCCGGTTGGAGATCTCGCCTTGCCAATGGCCCAGGGCCGTCAATTGGTGCCACATCGCTGCGTAGAAGGCGCTGTCATGCAGGCCGGAGGCAAGCAGACGCGGCGTTTGCCCAAGGGCTTCGGTTTCGCTGTAGCCGGTGATCTCGCTGAAGGCGCGGTTGACGGCGCTGATGTTCTGCCGAGTGTCGGTGATCAGTACGCCTTCGGCGGTGCTCTCGAAGACGGTCGCGGCCTGCTGCAGCTTCTCCTGCATCAATTGGCGTTCGGTAATGTCGCGGGCGATGGTGAGCATGCAGTCATCGTCGCCGATGGGCAGCGGGCGGCTGGATAACTCGCAGAGCCGTATCTGTCCGTCGGCGCGGCGGATATGGCAGATGAAGTCGCGGACGAAGCCGTCGCGGTGCATCAAATCCAGCATATGCCTGCGTTCATTGAGGTCGACCCAAATGCCCAGGTCCAGGGATGACTGATCTAAAGAGGTGGTGCCGGGATAGCCGGTGATGCGACTGAAGCCGTCATTCACCTCAATCAGCAGGCCATCGCGCTGGCGGCTCAGCAGAAGGCCATCGGGAGAGGCGTGGAACGCTTTGGCGAATTTTTCTTCCGAGGTTTGCAGCAGTTGCTGGGTTTCCTTGAGCTGGGTGATATCACGCACCACGACTACGACGGCTTCGACGGCGTCGAGTTGGAATGGCTCGGTGGAAACCAGCCCGGTAAAGGCTTGGCCGTTGCTGCGCCGAAAGGGCATTTCCAGGTTGCGAATGCTGGTGGTCTGCAACCGTTGCAGCAGGTCGGGGCCTATATCGTCGATGCCCCAGATATTGAGCTCGGTCGCGGTTTTGCCGATCACCTCTTCGGCGGTCAGGCCGATCTGGTCCTCGAATGCTTTGTTCACCTCCAGCAGGCAGCCGTCGCAGAGGCGCGCGATCACCAGAATGTCCGGGCATTGCTGGAACACCGAGGCAAATTTCTGCTCGGACAGTTGCAGTGCCTCTTCGGTGCGCTTGGCTTCGCTGATATCAATCATCAAGCCGCGCAATACGGGCTCATGGCCGTGTTCGATCAGGCTGACGATGTCGCGCACCCACAGGCAGCGGCCGTCGGCGGTTATCACTCGATAATCAATGCTGTGGTCGCGGTTGGCGCGGGTTTCACGGTAGCAATAGGCTTCGGTACGGATCAGGTCGGCGGGGTGAATGATGTTGCGCCAGAACCCTGGAATCAGCCAATGGGCGCGCGGGTAACCGAGCAGGTCCTCAGCGTGGGGTGACACATAGCTGTAGGTGAAATCGGTGATGCTGGCTTCCCAGGCAATAGCCGACAGGCTCTCCACCAGGCCGCGGTAGTGGTATTCGCTGCTGCGGAGTTCTTGCTCAAGGGCGACGCGGCGGGAAATTTCGGAGCTGAGCCGGCGATTGATCCGAATTACGATGGCCAATACGGTGCTCAACAGCAGCACGGCGGGCAGGCCGTAGAGCAACAGGTCGCTCCAGAAGGTACGGTGATCGGTGGCGCTGCCTACCCAGTGTTGCTGGATCGCATTGACTTCGGTCGGGCTGAGGTCGGCCAGGACTTTGTCCAGGATACCCACCAGCATCTTGTCGTCCCGGGGGACACCCATCGCCAATTGATAGCGGTAAGGTGTTTCACCACTGACGTAAAGGCCATCGAGCTTGAGTTCACGCAGGCTCCAGACGCTGGATGCCAGGTCGCTGACCACGGCGTCCACTTCGCCGGTTGCCAGGGCTTGCAGTGTGGAGCTGATATTAGGCAAGGCTACGAGGTTGAGGTCTGGGTGGTGGCTGCGCAGCAACTCGTGGGGTGCATAGTTTTCCACCACGGCAATCTTCAGCCCATAAAGGCCTTTGAGGTTGCGCGGCCGAGCACCGCCTTCGTGGGCAAGGATCACCATCGGGAAGTCGATATAAGGCCGGGTGAAGGCCAGGTAGTTCTGGCGTTCGGGGGTCGACATGACACTGGGGATGAGGTCGAGCTGATTGTCGCGTGCCATTTCCAGGACGGCACCCCAGCTTGGCGGCTCAATCAGCTTGATCCGCACGCCCAGTCGGTCCTGGATCAGGCGCACATAGTCCGCCGATAAACCTTGGTAACGGCCACTTTCATCGCGGTATTCAAAGGGGGGCCACGAGGCATCCACCCCAAGGCTCAGCTCCTGATGGTCCGCCAGCCAGCTACGCTCATCATCGGAAAGAGTCAACGCGCCAGCCGTTGCGGTCCAGGTCAGCAGCGACAGCAGTATCACGGTCGGCAATCTGGGCATAACGGTCTCGTTATGGCACGGGGAATGTCACGAGTGTAGACGGGCATTTCGGGGGAGGGGTGTTGCGCGGTGGTTAATCTGTAGAAAGCAATCTGCACATAGCAAAACCCCCGGCCTGGGCCGGGGGTTCTGGGATCACTCGTCGAGGAAGGAGCGCAGATGCTCGCTTCGCGTCGGGTGGCGCAACTTGCGCAACGCCTTGGCTTCGATCTGACGGATCCGCTCACGGGTCACGTCAAACTGTTTACCAACCTCCTCGAGGGTGTGGTCGGTATTCATGTCGATGCCGAAACGCATGCGCAGTACCTTGGCTTCACGGGCAGTGAGGCCGGAGAGTACGTCGCGAGTCGCTTCTTTAAGGCTCTCAACGGTGGCGACATCGATCGGCGACTGCATGGTCGAGTCTTCGATGAAGTCACCCAGATGGGAGTCTTCGTCATCACCGATCGGGGTTTCCATGGAGATCGGCTCTTTAGCGATCTTCAATACCTTGCGGATTTTATCCTCAGGCATCTCCATGCGTTCGCCCAGCTCTTCCGGGGTCGGCTCGCGACCCATTTCCTGCAACATCTGCCGGGAAATACGGTTGAGTTTGTTGATGGTCTCGATCATGTGCACCGGAATACGGATGGTGCGGGCC
Source organism: Pseudomonas sp. EYE_354 (assembly GCF_023148575.1). Lineage (NCBI taxonomy): Bacteria > Pseudomonadati > Pseudomonadota > Gammaproteobacteria > Pseudomonadales > Pseudomonadaceae > Pseudomonas > Pseudomonas sp. EYE_354. Next base: position 51,448 of record NZ_JAHXNQ010000009.1, on the reverse strand, counting down.
TGGTCGGCGATCGAGCGAGTGATCGCCTGACGGATCCACCAGGTGGCATAAGTCGAGAACTTGTAGCCGCGACGGTATTCGAACTTGTCCACAGCCTTCATCAAGCCGATGTTGCCTTCCTGGATCAGGTCGAGGAATTGCAGGCCACGGTTGGTGTACTTCTTGGCGATGGAGATCACCAGACGCAAGTTCGCTTCAACCATCTCTTTCTTCGCGCGGCGGGCTTTGGCCTCACCGATCGACATGCGACGGTTGATGTCCTTGATCTCGGCAATCGTCAGACCGGTCTCGGTCTCAAGTGCAGTCAGCTTCTGCTGGCAACGGATGATGTCCGGCTGCAGGCGACCAATAGCTTCGGCGTATTTCGCCTTGCCCTTGGCCAGAGCGTCGCTCCAGCTTTCGTCAACTTCATTGCCCGGGAACTGGCGCAGGAAGTCGGTACGCGGCATGCGCGCATCACGGACGCAGAGCTGCATGATTGCACGCTCTTGTGCACGCAAACGCTCAAGGGCGCTACGAACACGTTCAACCAGGCCTTCGAATTGCTTCGGTACCAGCTTGATCGGCATGAACAGCTCAGCCAGCGCCAGCAGTTCGGCGATTGCCTGCTTGTTGGCGCGACCGTGCTTTTTCAGAGCCTTGCGGGTGATTTCCATTTGATCGGAAACCGCACCGAAACGCTGGGCGGCGATGACCGGATCCGGACCGCTTTCGACTTCTTCTTCGTCGTCGGTGCTGGCTTCAGCATCGTCGTCATCGGTATCGTCGTCCGCTTTCGCGGCTTTTGGATCGACAGGCGGCGGCACTTCGGCGGCAGGTGGCGCAATGCCGTCGTCCGGGTCGATATAACCGCTCAAGACGTCGGACAGGCGGCCACCTTCGGTGGTGACGCGAGTGTACTCGGAGAGAATGTGGTCAACCGTGCCAGGGAAGTGCGCAATTGCGCCCATCACTTCACGGATACCCTCTTCAATACGCTTGGCGATTTCGATCTCGCCTTCGCGTGTCAGCAACTCGACGGTACCCATTTCACGCATATACATGCGCACAGGGTCAGTCGTGCGACCGATGTCGGTCTCCACCGCGGCCAACGCAGCAGCGGCTTCTTCAGCGGCTGCCTCGTCGGTATCGGCGTCGGCCAACATAAGGGCGTCCGCATCCGGAGCACTCTCGTGTACGGGGATCCCCATGTCGTTAATCATGCGGATGATGTCTTCCACCTGCTCTGGATCTGAAATATCCTCAGGCAGGTGATCGTTGACCTCTGCGTAAGTCAGATACTTCTGCTCACGACCGAGGGTGATCAACTCTTTGATACGAGACTGCTGTTGCGCTTTTCCGGACATAACACCCTATCCACTGAAGGTCTTGGCGGGCAAAAAACAAGCCGAGGATTATACCCGAGCTATGACCTCACACGCCAGCTGAGGTCGGGTTTGATGCGGAAACATTCTGTTTTAAGAGGTCGCGCATCTGTTTTGCTATCTGAATTTGCTCTTCAGCCGACAATCCCGGCTGTCTTGCTCTCTTGATGAGTTCATCGAGGGTCTGTGTGTGCTGACCCGCGGACAACCTAGTAATGGTGTCTAAAAACTGTTGTTCAAGGTTGTCGCCGTCAATTAGCCATTCCTTTTCCGCGAGTGCTTTCAACAAGCGTCCTTGTTCGGTGCCGTGCCAGCGAGCCATCAGCTGAATAGAGTTTAGCTTAGGATTTTTCTGCACCGCCTCGATCAGCGCGATGAGCACTTGAGCGTAGGTGTTGCTCTCGTTGGCAAAATGATCGGCACTTTCAACCTTTCCCGCCAATTGCGGGTGATGAATGAGCGTGCGCAGGGCAATCAGCGTCGGGGCTTCGACCGCAACCGGTGTACGAGGTGCGTACGCCTCATCGCGATCACCGCGCTTGCCGTTCTTGTTCCAGGGTTTTTTATCCCACTTCTTGCCGCCTGCTCCGGGTTTTTTCGGTGTCCATTCCTGCTGGGGCGCATAGGCCTCCTGCGGTTGATGGAAGTCGGCGTAGTCCGGCATGGCGTCGTAATCCATGCCCGGATCGTAGGCCGGGGGCGCATTCTGGGGGGCGCTGTGTACCAGCTGGCTGACGGCTTCGCCGCTCAATCCGGTGATTTCCAGCAGGCGTTGACGCATCAGCGTGCGCAGGTTTGCGCCGGGTACCTTGTCGATCAGCGGCGCGGCGAGGGTGGCCATGTGGGCCTTGCCTTCGAGGGAGCGCGGGTCGGCTTCTTCGGTCAGTTGCTGGAAGAAATAGTCCGCCAGCGGCTGCGCGTGTTGATTGATCCGCGCGCGAAATGCGTCAGTGCCCTCGGAGCGCACCAAGGTGTCCGGGTCTTCGCCTTCGGGCAGGAACAGAAAGCGCGCGCGGCGCCCATCCTGCAGGCTCGACAGCGTGGCTTCGAGGGCGCGCCAGGCGGCATTGCGGCCGGCCTGGTCGCCGTCGAAGCAGAACAAAACGCTGGGCACTACGCGAAACAGGCGCTTCAAATGTTCTTCGCTGGTGGCGGTGCCGAGGGTCGCTACCGCGTTGCGCAAGCCCTGCTGGGCGAGGGCGATCACGTCCATGTAGCCCTCAACCACGATTATTTCATCAAGGTTGCGGTTGTTCTTGCGTGCTTCGAACAGGCCGTAGAGTTCCTGGCCCTTATGGAATACCGGGGTTTCCGGGGAGTTGAGGTACTTGGGCTTGTCGTCCCCCAATACCCGGCCGCCGAAAGCGATGATGCGGCCACGGCTGTCGCGGATCGGGAACATCACGCGGTCGCGGAAGCGGTCGTAGCGCTTGCCGGTCTCGGCGTTCTCTACCAGAAGACCTGCGTCGATCATGGCTTTTTGCTGGAGTGTGTCGCTGCTCAGGTGTTTGTACAGGTTGTCCCAGCCGGGCGGGGCGAAGCCCAGGCCGAAGTCGCGCGCGATTTCACCGGTGAGGCCGCGGCCCTTCAGGTAGTCGACGGCGGCCTTGCGCTGTGGATGGCTTTTAAGTGCCTGACGATAAAACTCAGCAGCGGCGGTCAGCAGTGGGTACAGCGGCGAATCGGTGGGTTGCCGGGGTTTGTGTGGTCGGCCACTTTCTTCGCGAGGGATTTCCATGCCGGCGGCTTTCGCCAGTTCCTCGACGGCCTGGGGGAAGTCCAGGTTGTCGTGGTCCATGATAAAGCCGAGGGCATTGCCGCCCGCGCCACAACCGAAGCAATAGTAGAACTGCTTGTCGGGGCTGACGCTGAACGATGGGGTTTTTTCCTTGTGGAACGGGCAGCAGGCGGTGTAGTTCTTGCCGGCTTTCTTCATTTGCAGGCGCGAGCTGACAACATCGACGATGTCGGTGCGGTTCAGAAGGTCGTCAATAAAGCTCTGGGGAATTAGCCCGGCCATGGCGTTCTCGTCATCACTGCGTGTAAATGAGGGCCCGTAAAAAGCTCAGGCGCACGTATCGAATGGCTCGACCATCAATCGTCTGCTTGAGCTGTCTGGAAGTGTATCTGCCGAACATTCGCTGACGTTAGTTTCTATCAGTGTTCGACGAAGAAAAGTTGCCCTGGTCTCCGGTCTTGGCCTGCGGGCGGCCTCGGAAGCTCATTGGTGGGCACAGCCGACACCGTGGGTCGTCTGCTTGAAGAATAGGCGTGCTCGTCAGTAGCCTTGTTAGGCTCGTCAGAAGAGACGTGCACCGCTGGCAGAAAGCCAGTCCTGACGTGTGGAGCAGGTTGTCTCGGTCGCGTGTGCGGCTTCGACGTTGAAACATCAAGCGATATACGCAAATGCCAATAGCCCGGCTGAGGGCCGGGCTTGGCAGAAGCTTGCTACGAACGTCTGTGTATTAGTACAGACGAACGGCGCGGCGCTGTTCGCGCTGAACTTTCTTAGCGTGACGCTTAACAGCGGCTGCTGCCTTACGCTTACGCTCAGAAGTTGGCTTCTCGTAAAATTCGCGGCTACGAACTTCAGCCAGTACACCGGCTTTTTCGCAGGAGCGCTTGAAACGACGCAGAGCTACGTCGAAGGGTTCGTTCTCTTTAACTTTGACGGCTGGCATCCAGAGCTACCTTCTTTCATTACCGGGATCAACGTTCTCGTCGCAAAAAATTCGCGGCTGAGGTCGTCGGTTTTTAAGGGTTGCGGATGTTAACCCCTCATTGGCCGGAATGCAAAGCCTCTGATCGAAAACCGCTAGTCGGGAGGGGGAGTGGCGACTATTATGCGCGCCTTCGAATTTAGCCTCTACAAGGCGCAAACCCATGCTAGTACTGGGACTTGAAACCTCCTGCGACGAAACCGGTGTCGCACTTTACGACAGTGAACGCGGGCTTTTGGCCGATGCGCTGTTCAGTCAGATCGACCTGCATCGCGCCTATGGTGGCGTGGTGCCGGAGCTGGCCAGCCGCGATCACGTCAAGCGCATGCTGCCGTTGATCCGCCAGGTGCTGGACGAGGCCGGCTGCGTGCCGACCGAGATCGATGCCATCGCCTATACCGCCGGCCCCGGATTGGTCGGAGCCCTTCTGGTTGGGGCCTCTTGCGCCCAGGCACTGGCTTTTGCCTGGGGCATTCCGGCCCTGGGCGTGCACCACATGGAAGGCCATTTATTGGCGCCCATGTTGGAAAAAACGCCGCCTCAGTTCCCGTTCGTCGCTTTGTTGGTATCGGGCGGTCATACGCAGCTGGTTCAGGTCGATGGGATCGGTCAATACACGCTGTTGGGCGAGTCCCTCGACGACGCCGCCGGCGAGGCATTCGACAAGACGGCGAAGATGATGGGCCTCAATTATCCCGGTGGCCCTGAAATCGCGCGCCTCGCCGAAAAAGGTGTTACCGGCCGCTTCACCTTCCCGCGTCCGATGTGCGATCGGCCTGGCCTGATGTTCAGCTTCAGCGGTTTGAAAACCTCCGCGCTCAATGCCTGGCAGCAAAGCGTCAGCGCCGGGGACGACAGTGAGCAAGCCCGTTGCGACATCGCGCTGGCGTTCCAGCAGGCGGTGGTGGAGACTTTGACCATCAAGTGCAAGCGCGCCCTGAAACAGGCGGGCATGCAGCGTCTGGTGATCGCTGGCGGCGTCAGTGCGAACAAAGCCTTGCGTGCCTCCCTGGAGACAATGCTCGGCGACATGAAAGGCGATGTGTTTTATGCGCGCCCTGAGTTCTGCACCGACAATGGCGCGATGATCGCCTATGCCGGCTGTCAGCGTCTGCAGGCCGGCCAGCACGAAAGCCTGGCGATCAGCGTGCAGGCGCGCTGGCCGATGGAGCAGTTGTCACCGTTGTAGGGTGTGACGTGAGCCGCGCTCATCGAGGGTATTTAAAAATGCCGTTCGCGCCCGGCAAACAGGTCGCGTAGATTGCCGCGGTGGCGCCAGACGATCAGCAGTGTCAGCACGCTCATCGGCAGCAGCGCGGCCGGTTCCTGCCAGGCCAGCAGCGGCAGGGTCAGCGGTGTGGCGATCAGCGCCGCCAGCGAGCTGGTGCGGGTCAGGTAGAACGTCAGCAGCCACGTAAAAACGGCCAGTAACGCCGCCGGTGGGTAGATCCCCAGCAGCATGCCGGCCGCCGTCGCGACGCCTTTACCGCCGCGAAAGCGGAAGTACAACGGAAACAGATGGCCCAGGACGGCGCATACGCCTACCCAGGCCTGCTGTTGCAGGGGAAGACCGGCGAGGCTGGCGATCAGCACGGGCAGCAGGCCCTTGCAGGCATCGCCCAGCAACGTCAGTACGGCCAGTTTCTTGCCGGCCAGACGCAACATATTGGTAGCGCCGGCATTGCCGGAGCCACTCATTCGCGGGTCGGGGTTTCCCGTCAGGCGGCTGAGCAAAATGGCGAAGGACAGCGAGCCGAGCAGGTAGGCGAGAATCGCCAGTGACCAAAACATGCTAACTATTCCGGGCGAGGACGCCCTGATTCTAACGGGGCATCGCGCCCTTGTCGTGCTGCGGAGAAGAGCTTGGACAGAGTGTTTATCGAAGGCCTGGAAGTCGACACCGTGATCGGGGCCTACGACTGGGAGCGCGGAATCCGTCAATGTCTGCGCCTGGACCTGAGCTTCGCCTGGGACAACCGTCCGGCTGCGGCCGGCGACGACCTCACCCTGGCCCTGGATTACGCCAGCGTGTCCGCGCGTATCCAGGCCTTTGCCGAGCAATCCCAATATCAACTTGTGGAAACCTTCGCTGAGCGTCTTGCCCAGGTGCTCATGAATGAATTCCAGATTCCCTGGTTGCACCTTAAGCTGACCAAGCCCGGCGCCGTGCCGGCTGCCAAGGGCGTGGGCGTGGAGATCGAGCGCGGATGTCGCTGACTCAGGTTTATCTTGGCCTCGGTAGCAATATCGAGCGCGAGCACCATTTGCAGGCCGGCCTCGACGCACTGGCGAGTTTCCTGACGGATGTGCGTTGCTCTGCGGTGTTTGAAAGCCAGCCGGTGGGCATCAAAAGCGGGCCGTTTTTCAATTTGGTGGTGTCGGCGTATACCGAGCTGCCGTTGATGGAGCTGGACCGGCGTCTCAAGTTTATTGAGGCCGACAATGGCCGTTATGCGCCAGACCGCAAGGGCCTGCCGTTGGATATCGACGTGCTGTTGTACGGCGATTGGGTGGGTAACTTCGATGGCTTGATTCTGCCGCGCGCAGAGATTCTGAAAAACGCCTTTGTGTTGTGGCCGTTGTCGATGATGGCGCCGGACCGTGTGCATCCCGAGGCAGGCAAGACAATGGCCGAGTTGTGGCGCGATGCACAGATCGATCAAGTGCTGGCGCCTGTTGCCTTTGAGTGGCAGGGCCAGCAACTGACGCCCGACGCGCTCCTATAGGGTGGGTTGTTCTTTGTAGGCTTTCAGTGCCTTGAGCCGCTCACGCTTGAGCGCCTCGCCCAGTTCAGGCCCCTTGAAGCCCTTCTCCAGCAAGGGCGCCACGGGCACTGCACGGGCTGCTTGCGCCGCGCCGCGTAAGTAATCGGCCTGTGGGTAACTTCTTTGTTCCAGGCCTTTGCGGCCTCGAGCGTCCATTTCGCAGCTCACCACAAACTCTTCAAAACGCTGGGGTCTGCGGTACACATCAAAACTCTGCAGTAATTCCAGCAATGTCGAGGCTCTGAGCTCCAGGGCACGATGCCCGTGAGTGTGATACTGGCCGACCAGCAGAGCCAGTTCTTGGCAGTCCCTTGGCACTTTGAAGCGCTCATTGACGGCCTTGATCAGCTTCAAACCGGCATGTTCGTGGGCAATATGCTGCGGCAACTTATCCACAGGCGTCAGGCCTTTGCCAAGGTCGTGCAGCAGGCAGGCCCAGCGAACGGTCAACGGTTGTTTATGCAGGGCCGCTTGTTCGAGCACGCTCAGGGTGTGCACGCCGGTGTCGATCTCCGGGTGGTGGGCCTCAGGCTGCGGTACGCCGAACAGCGCATCGACTTCCGGCATCAATGTGTTCAGTGCGTCGCAGTCCCGAAGTACCCTGATAAACACCTGAGGCTGATCTTCCATCAGGGCGCGGGAAATTTCCTTCCAGCTTCGCTCTGGCGTCAGTGCTTCCAGTTCGCCGGAGTGGCTGAGCTGACGCATCAAGTCGAGGGTTTCCGGTGCCACCGCAAAACCCAGATGGGCATAGCGCGCGGCAAAGCGTGCAACACGCAGCACTCGCAGGGGATCTTCGGCGAACGCGGGAGAAACGTGGCGCAGAATGCGTGAGTCAAGATCACGTTGGCCGTGATAAGGATCGGTCAGGTTGCCCTCATCGTCTTCGGCCATCGCGTTGATGGTCAGGTCGCGACGAATCAGGTCTTCTTCCAGCGTGACCTCGGGACTGGCATGAAACACAAAGCCGCCGTAGCCTCGCCCACTCTTGCGTTCTGTGCGGGCCAGGGCGTATTCGTCGCCGTTTTTAGGGTCCAGGAAAACCGGGAAGTCCGCGCCTACAGGCTTGTAGCCCTTGGCGAGCATCTCTTCGGCGCTTGCGCCGACAACCACGCGGTCGATATCGGTGACCTTGATGCCCAGCAGGCGGTCACGCACGGCACCGCCGACTTTGTAGATTTTCATGAAAAAGCCTCCGTTAGCGGCACAGGATACCGCCTGTGCCCGACCAATGGAGGCTTCTGTTTTTCAGAGGTGAACGACGGCGAGGTCCAAGCGCCCGTAGTCGTTGTCGTTGTGATCGCTGCGCGGCGGTACGTGGTGGGTTTTCATCACTTGGTCGCCCTGCAGGGTTTCCAGGTGGATATCGAAACCCCACAGCCGATGCAGGTGCTTGAGCACTTCCTCGGTGGAGTCGCCCAGAGGTTTGCGGTCGTGCTGCTGATGACGCAGGGTCAGCGAGCGGTCGCCTCGCACATCGATGCTGTAGATCTGCACGTTGGGTTCGCGGTTACCCAGGTTGTATTGCGCCGCGAGGGTTTCGCGGATGGTGCGGTAGCCGGGTTCGTCGTGGATGGCCGGCACGACCAGATCGTCCTTAAGGTCGTCATCCAGGATGCTGAACAGCTTGAGATCGCGAATTACCTTGGGTGACAGGTACTGCAGGATGAAACTCTCGTCCTTGAAGCTGCTCATGGCGAATTTGATGGTGGAAAGCCAATCGCTGCCGGCGATTTCCGGGAACCAGCGACGGTCTTCCTCGGTGGGGTGTTCGCACATGCGCCGAATGTCGCGGTACATGGCAAAGCCCAGTGCGTAAGGGTTGATACCGCTGTAATAGGGGCTGTCGAAGCCGGGCTGGAACACCACGCTCGTATGTGAGGTAAGAAATTCCATCATGAAGCCATCGGTGACCAAGCCCTCGTCATACAGGTCGTTCATCAGGGTGTAATGCCAGAACGTCGCCCAGCCTTCGTTCATCACCTGGGTCTGGCGCTGTGGATAAAAGTACTGGGCAATCTTACGCACGATGCGCACGATTTCGCGCTGCCATGGCTCCAGCAACGGCGCGTGTTTTTCCAGAAAATACAGGATGTTTTCCTGGGGTTCGGCGGGGAAGCGTGCATTGTCCTTGTCGCTATTCTTGTCGGCCCGCTTGGGGATGGTGCGCCAGAGATCGTTGATCTGTTTCTGCAGGTGCTCTTCGCGTTCCTTCTGACGCAGGCGTTCTTCCTCGGCCGAAATGGGGTAGGGGCGTTTGTAGCGGTCGACCCCGTAGTTCATCAGGGCATGGCAGGAGTCGAGCAAGTCCTCCACCGCGTCGATACCGTGGCGCTCTTCGCACTGCATGATGTACTGCTTGGCGAATACCAGGTAGTCGATGATCGAACTGGCATCGGTCCAGGTGCGGAACAGGTAGTTGCCCTTGAAAAAACTGTTATGCCCATAGCAGGCATGGGCCACCACCAGCGCCTGCATGCAGATGGTGTTTTCCTCCATCAGGTAGGCGATGCACGGGTCGGAGTTGATCACGATCTCGTAGGCCAGGCCCATCTGGCCGCGGCTATAGGACTTTTCGGTGCTGAGGAAGTGTTTGCCATAGGACCAGTGGTGGTAACCCAGCGGCATGCCGACTGAGGCATATGCATCCATCATTTGCTCGGCCGTGATCACTTCAATCTGGTTGGGGTAGGTATCCAGGGCATAACCGGCCGCGATGCGGCTGATTTCCCGGTCATAGGCCTGGATCAGTTCAAAGGTCCATTCGGAACCGGTGGAGATGGGTTGGCGCTTAGTCTCTTTTTTGGCGGTCATGTCACTAACCTGCGCTGGAAGAGTTCACGGAAGACCGGATAGATATCGCCGGCCGAGACCAGTTGCTGTTGGGCGAACGTATCGGCAAAGGCTTCGCCGATGCGCTCGTATTCAAACCACAGGGCCTGGTGCTCACGAGGGGTAATTTCAACGTAGGTGTAGTACTGCACAAATGGCATGATCTGGTTGATCAGGATGTCGCGGCAGATCGGCGAGTCGTCGTTCCAGTTGTCGCCGTCGGAGGCCTGGGCGGCGTAGATGTTCCACTCGTTGGCCGGGTAGCGTTCGGTCATGATCTCCTGCATCAGCTTCAGTGCACTGGATACGATGGTGCCGCCGGTTTCCCGTGAATAAAAGAACTCCTCTTCATCTACCTCTCGGGCACTGGTGTGATGGCGGATGAACACGACATCGATCTTGTCGTAGTTTCGCTTCAGAAACAGGTACAGCAGGATAAAGAAGCGCTTGGCGATATCCTTGGTGGCCTGGGTCATGGAGCCGGACACATCCATCAGGCAGAACATTACCGCCTTGGAGCTGGGGTTGGGCTGTTTGACCAGCAGATTGTATTTAAGGTCGAAGGTATCGAGGAAAGGCACGCGACGAATACGCGCGCTGAGTTTCTCGATTTCCGCCTCGATTTCCTGAATATCACCGAAGTTATCCGGCTCTTCGCGCTTTAAACGCTCCAACTCCTCCTTGGCCGCCTTGAGCTTTGCGCGACTGCTGCCCGAGAGGGCGATACGCCGTGCATGGGCCGAGCGCAGGGTGCGGATGATATTGATACGCGAGGGGTTGCCCTCGTTGCTGATCCCGGCGCGAACGGTCTTGAAGGTGTCGGTTCCAGTCAGGTTGCGTTTGACCAAGTTGGGCAGCTCCAGGTCCTCGAACATGAATTCGAGGAATTCTTCCTGGGTGATCTGGAACACGAACTCGTCCATGCCTTCGCCGGAGTTACCCGCCTTGCCCGGGCCTTTGCCACCGCCGCCGCCTTGGGGACGCTGGATATGTTCGCCGGTCGTGAACTCCTTGTTGCCGGGGTGTACGACGGTCTGCTTGCCGCCTCTGCCGTGGTGCAGGACCGGTTCATCGATATCCCGTCCGGGAATGCTGATTTGCTCGCCATGCTCCATGTCGGTGATGGAGCGGCGGCTGACGGCCTCTTCTACGGCCTTTTTGATGTGGTCACGGTAACGCCGCAGGAAACGCTGGCGGTTTACCGTGCTCTTGTTCTTGCCATTGAGGCGTCGGTCGATCACATAGCTCATAGGCCCCTCCGGGGAGCTTCAAGTCGTAAGCGTCAAGCTGCAAGAGAGGGCCCGCTGATGTTTGAATCAGTGGCTTTACCCTTGCAGCTTGTCGCTAGAAGCTTGCAGCTGCTTTTCTCACTGCGATTTCCGGACCCGTAGGTACCATTCCGACAGAAGCCGTACCTGTTTGTCGGTGTAGCCACGCTCGACCATTCGTGTGACGAAGTCGTTGTGTTTTTGCTGATCCTCCTTGCTGGCCTTGGCGTTGAAGCTGATGACGGGCAGCAGGTCTTCGGTGTTGGAGAACATTTTCTTCTCGATGACCACCCGCAGCTTCTCGTAGCTGAGCCAGGTCGGGTTTTTACCGTTGTTGTTGGCACGGGCGCGCAGCACGAAGTTGACGATCTCGTTGCGGAAATCCTTCGGATTACTGATGCCAGCCGGTTTTTCGATCTTCTCCAGTTCTTCGTTAAGAGCCACGCGGTTGAGAATTTCGCCGGTTTCCGGGTCGCGGTATTCCTGGTCCTGGATCCAGAAGTCGGCGTACAGCACGTAGCGATCGAAGATGTTTTGGCCGTATTCGCTGTAGGACTCCAGGTACGCAGTCTGGATTTCCTTGCCGATGAACTCGATATAGCGCGGTGCCAGGTATTCCTTGAGGAAGCGCAGGTAGCGCTCGCGGGTTTCGGCCTGGAACTGCTCCTGTTCGATCTGCTGCTCCAGCACATAGAGCAGGTGCACCGGGTTGGCGGCGATCTCGTGGGGGTCGAAGTTAAAGACTTTGGACAGGATCTTGAATGCGAACCGAGTGGACAACCCGTTCATGCCCTCGTCCACGCCTGCGGTGTCGCGGTACTCCTGGATCGACTTGGCCTTGGGGTCGGTGTCCTTGAGGTTTTCGCCGTCATACACACGCATCTTGGAATAGATGTTCGAGTTTTCGGGCTCCTTGAGGCGCGACAGGACCGTGAACTGGGCGAGCATCTTCAGGGTGTCGGGCGCGCAATGGGCCTTGGCCAGAGAGCTGTTGAACAGCAGCTTGTCGTAGATCTTGATCTCATCGCTGACCCGCAGGCAGTACGGCACCTTGACGATGTAGATCCGGTCGATAAACGCTTCGTTGTTCTTGTTGTTGCGGAAGGTGTGCCACTCTGATTCGTTGGAGTGGGCCAGCAGGATCCCGGTGAATGGGATCGCGCCCAGGCCCTCGGTGCTGTTGTAGTTGCCTTCCTGAGTGGCAGTGAGCAGCGGGTGCAGCACCTTGATCGGTGCCTTGAACATCTCGACGAACTCCATCAGGCCCTGGTTGGCCCGGCACAGTGCGCCCGAGTAGCTGTAGGCGTCGGCGTCGTTCTGTGGGAATTCTTCGAGCTTGCGGATATCGACCTTGCCCACCAGCGCCGAAATATCCTGGTTGTTCTCATCCCCCGGTTCGGTCTTGGCCACGCCGATCTGGTTGAGGATGGAGGGATAGAGTTTCACCACGCGGAATTGGCTGATATCGCCGCCGAACTCGGCCAGTCGCTTGGTGGCCCAGGGCGACATGATGGTATTGAGGTAGCGCCGCGGGATGCCGAAGTCTTCTTCGAGGATTGCGCCATCTTCCGTGGCGTTGAACAGGCCCAGGGGCGACTCGAAGACCGGTGAGCCCTTAATGGCATAGAAGGGTACTTTCTCGATCAGTTGTTTCAGCTTTTCAGCCAGGGACGACTTGCCGCCGCCGACGGGGCCGAGCAGGTAGAGGATCTGTTTCTTCTCTTCCAGGCCTTGGGCGGCATGGCGGAAGTAGGAAACGATCTGGTCGATGCATTCTTCCATGCCGTGGAAGTCTTCAAAGGCCGGATAGCGGCGGATCACCTTGTTGGAAAAGATTCGCGACAGGCGCGAGTTATTCGAGGTGTCCACCAGCTGCGGCTCGCCAATCGCCAGTAGCAGGCGTTCGGCGGCAGATGCGTAGGTGCTGCGGTCCTTTTTGCACAGCTCGAGATACTCTTGAAGTGTGAGTTCCTCCTGCTGCGTGGACTCGAAGCGTTGTTGGAAGTGGCTAAAGATACTCATGACGTCGTCACCTCGCTCGATACGTGGAGCCGACGCCGGATCTATCAGTCGATGCTGGCAACCATTGACGAACGCCAATGGCTGTTTCCCCCCAGAACACCCTAAACGCTACCGATGACCCGCACGCCGGTGTACCGGCTCTCCCCTGATTCGGATGGCCTGCGCTTAAGGATAGTTCGGAATCGGGGAGGTCAAGGCGCGATACGTAATAAGTTTGGCCGCGCCGTTCGTCAGAAACGGCGCGAGCCCAAGCATCACGTGGGGTAGCGGGGTGTGAAAAAAATTATTGCGAATCGCCAGTGGAAATTTCTGCAGGATAGGTCGCACGCCACAGTTCAAAACCACCGTCCAGGCTATAGACGTCGGAGAAGCCCTGGCTGACCAGATAGGCCGCTGCACTTTGGCTGGAGTTACCGTGGTAGCACGCCACAATCACTGGCGCGTCGAGGTCGGCGGCGCGGATGAAGTCAGCGATGTTGACGTTGTCCAGATGCCGGGCGCCGGTGATGTGGGCCGCCGAGTACGTCGGCTGGTCACGGATATCAACCACCACGGCACCTTGCTCGCGCAGGGCCAGGGCTTGTTCGGGAGGGATACGTTTGAATTCGCTCATGGCGGGCTCCTTGGCGTGGTGGCAAGCGGCATCTAGCGCTTGGCGGCAGCCGGCAGTGTAACGGGAAGTGTGGGTTCGCACCGACAGCTATGGCGCTCGCCGGAGTCGATGTTCATCAGGGTCATGGCGCCGCCCCATACGCAGCCGGTGTCGAGTGCAAACACGCCAGGCTCCTCGCAGCGACCTTCCAGAGCCGCCCAGTGGCCGAAGATGATCTTCGTGTCACGGGTCTTGCGCTCTTTGTGGGCGAACCACGGTTTGTAGCCTGGCAGGGCGGTGTCGGCGCCTTCCTTACTCTTGAGGTCCAGCTTGCCTTCGGCGGTGCAGAAGCGCATGCGCGTGAAGTAGTTGGTGATCACCCGCAGCCGGGCAACGCCGATGAGGTCGTTGTCCCACTTCACTGGTTCGTTGCCGTACATGCCATCGAGGTAGGCGGCGTACAGGCTGTCATCGGCCAGCGCGTGTTCGACCTCGGCGGCGCACTTGAGGGCTTTCTTCAAAGTCCACTGCGGCGGGATCCCCGCATGCACCAGCGCCATGTTGCGGCCTTCGTCGTAATGCATGATCTTTTGCTGGCGCAGCCAATCGAGCAGGTCTGCGCGATCAGGCGCTTCGAGGATCTCGCGCAGGGTGTCGCCTTTTTTAAGGCGTTCGATGTTATTCCCCGCCGCCAGCAGGTGCAGGTCGTGGTTGCCCAGTACGCAGACCAGGGAATCGCGCAGGTTATATAAGTAGCGCAGGGTTTCCAGCGACTCGGGGCCACGATTGACCAGGTCGCCGACCAACCACAGTCGATCGTTCGCCGGGTCGAAGGCCACGCGTTCAAGCAGGCACTTGAGGGGTTCCAGGCAGCCTTGCAGGTCGCCGACTGCATACGTCGCCATCAGTGCAGGGACCCCGGAACGGCGAGGCGGAACGGCGCGATGATCGCGTCGAACAGTTGGCCATCGGTGGCTTTCATCTGATACGACCCTTGCATGGTGCCGACCTTGGAGGTCATGACCGTACCGCTGCTGTAGGTGTGGCTGGCGCCAATGTCGATCAACGGTTGTTGGCCAACAACGCCTGCGCCGCGCACTTCTTCGACCTGACCATCACCGTCGGTGATGACCCAGTGGCGTGACAACAGCTTGGCGGGTACCAGCCCGTTGTTTTTCACCGTGACGGTGTAGGCAAAGGCGAAGCGATTGTGTTCGGGTTGCGATTGGTCCGCCAGGAAGCGGGTGACGACGCTGACGTCGATCTGGTAGCGAGGATCGGACATGCAAGAGGCCTTAAAAGCAAAAGCGGAGGACAGCAGATGCGGATCAGTCTAGGCCAAGAGGTGGGCACTAGGCCAGACATGTGTCCGGCCTGTACACGAGGTGATCAGTCGGCCGCGGGCGCAGGCTGAATGGCAAGCTGGTCGGCGAGGCGCACGAACGCGGCCAGGTCCAGTTGCTCGGGGCGCAGGCTGCCGTCGACACCGGCTGCTTCGATTTCAGCATTGCTCAACAGGGCCTTGAGCGTGTTGCGCAGGGTCTTGCGGCGTTGGTTGAATGCTTCGCGCACCACACGCTCCAGCAGTTTGTGGTCCTTGGCGGGGTGTGGCAACACGGCATGCGGCACCAGGCGCACGATGGCCGAGTCGACTTTCGGTGGCGGGTTAAATGCACCTGGACCAACGTTGAACAGGTGTTCGACGCGGCAGTGGTACTGAACCATGATCGACAAACGGCCCCAATCACCGCCCCCAGGGCCCGCGGCCAGACGCTCGACCACTTCTTTTTGCAGCATGAAGTGCATGTCGCGGATGATCCCTGCGTTGTTCAACAGGTGAAAAATCAGCGGTGTGGAGATGTTGTACGGCAGGTTGCCCACCACGCGCAGGCTGTTGGGCGCGGCGTTGAGGGTGTTGAAGTCGAACTTCAGTGCATCGCCCTGGTGCAGGTTGAAGTTGGATTTGCCGGCGAACTGCTGATTGAGGATCGGGATCAGGTCCTTGTCCAGTTCAACCACGTCCAACTGTCCACCGCTGGCCAGCAGGCCCTGGGTCAGTGCGCCCTGGCCCGGGCCGATTTCCAGCAGGCGGTCTTCGGGCTTGGCATGGATGGAGCGCAGGATCCGGTCGATCACGCCAGCGTCGTGCAGGAAGTTTTGCCCGAAACGCTTGCGCGCCCGGTGTTGGTAATGCTCGGTCATATACGGGTCTCGGCCATCTGATAGGCGGTTTCCAGGGCCACGTGCAGGCTGCCGGTATCGATCTTGCCGCTGCCTGCCAGGTCCAGGGCGGTGCCATGGTCGACGGAGGTACGGATGATCGGCAGGCCCAGTGTCACGTTGACGGCGGCGCCGAAGCCTTTGTATTTCAGCACCGGCAGCCCCTGGTCGTGGTACATCGCCAGCACTGCGTCGCAGTGCTCCAGATATTTGGGGGTAAACAGAGTGTCGGCAGGCAATGGGCCACGCAGGTCCATGCCTTCTTGGCGCAGACGCTCCAGGGTTGGTTCGATGATGTCGATTTCTTCATGGCCCAAATGGCCGCCTTCACCGGCGTGGGGGTTAAGCCCACAGACCAGGATTCGCGGTTGGGCGATGCCGAATTTGTGTTGCAGGTCGGCATGCAGGATGCGCGTCACGCGCTCCAGGCGCTCGACGGTAATGGCGTCGGCAATCTCACGCAGTGGCAGATGCGTGGTCACCAGGGCGACTCGCAGGCCGCGCGTGGCCAGCATCATGACGACTTGAGCGGTATGGGTCAGTTCGGCGAGAAACTCGGTGTGGCCGGAAAAAGCGATGCCGGATTCGTTGATCACGCCTTTGTGTACCGGGGCGGTGATCATGCCGGCGAAGACGCCATCAATGCAGCCTTGGCCTGCGCGGGTCAGGGTTTCGAGCACGAACGCCGCGTTGGCCTTGTCCAGTTGCCCGGCAACCACCTTGGCCTGCAGCGGGGTGTCCCACACATACAGGCTGCCGGCCGGTGCGGGCAGGTCGGGCCAGTTTCCGGGCGCAGCGTCCAGCAAATTGACAGACACGCCCAGCTGCGCGGCCCGCTCAAGGAGCAGGTCGCGGCTGGTAATGGCAATCAGGGGGTGTGGCTGGGCGTGCGAGGCGAGCAGCAGGCACAGGTCTGGGCCAATGCCGGCCGGCTCGCCGGGTGTTACCGCGAAACGCTGGGGTTTCACTGTACTGCCTGGTCGGTGCCTGTTTGCCCGGCGCCTGGCAGCTTGTTCTCGACGTAGGCTTCGTCACGGATCTGACGCAACCACGTTTGCAGTTCTTCGTCGTATTTGCGGTTACGCAATACGTTGAGTGCCTGTTGCTCGCGGGCCTGACTGGTGTTGTCGGTGGCGCGACGGCCAAGAACTTCCAGCACGTGCCAGCCATATTGAGTCTTGAACGGCTTGGACAGCACGCCTTGCGGCGTATCGGCCATCACTTGCTGGAACTCGGGGACCAGTGCTTTCGGGTCGATCCAGTTCAAGTCGCCGCCGTTGAGGGCTGAACCTGGGTCTTCGGAGAAGCTTTTGGCCAGGGTGGCGAAGTCTTCACCGCTTTCAATGCGGTCATAGATCTTCTGTGCCAGTTCCTTGGTTTGCGCTTCGGTACGGATTTCGCTCGGTTTGACCAGGATATGACGAACATGCACTTCGTCTTTCAGCGAGGTCTCGCCGCCGCGGCGCTCCAGCAGCTTCAGGATGATGAAACCACCTGGAGTGCGCGCCGGCTGGGTGATACCACCGACTTCCATGGCGCTCAGTTCGCGGTCGAACGGAGGTGGCAGTTGAGCGGCTTTACGCCAGCCCATGTCACCGCCTTCAAGGGCGTTGTCGCTGCCGGACTGGGCGATGGCCATTTGCGCGAAATCAGCACCGGCCTTCAGACGATCATAGATTGCCTTGGTTTTGGCAGCGGCGGCATTGAGCTGCTCGGAGTTGGCGCTGTCCGGGGTCGGAATCAGGATATTGGCCAGGTGCAGTTCTTCGGAAAGCTGCATCTTGCCAAGGTCCGACGCCAGGAAGTTCTTCACCTCCTGCTCGGACACCTGAACCCGCTCGGCCACACGGCGCTGACGCACACGGCTGATGATCATTTCGCGACGGATCTGGTCACGGGCGTCTTCATACGACAGACCATCGCGAGCCAGGGCCGCGCGGAACTGATCGATGCTCATGTTGTTGCGCTGGGCAATGGTGCCGACGGCCTGGTTCAGTTCCTCGTCCGAAATACGGATGCCGGAACGATCACCGATCTGCAATTGCAGGTTTTCGACGATCAGACGTTCCAGCACCTGTTGGTCCAGGACGCTGGTCGGCGGCACGCCGCCGCCACGCTTGGCGATGGTCTGCTGAACTTCCTTGACCCGTTGGTCCAGTTGGCTCTGCATGATCACGTCGTTATCGACGATGGCCACCACTTTATCCAGCTGTTGAACCGCAGCGTGTGCCGATGCGGTCCCCAGGAACAGCGCGCCCAGTACGAGCGGGCGCAGACAATCAGAAAGCTTGGTCTTCACGTTCACGATAACCTTCAATGCCTTTGTCGAGGAAGCTCTCTACCTTGGCGCCGGTCAGGCCGCCGAGTCCTTTGAGGACGATTTGCAGGAAGAGCCCGTGGTCACCCTTTTCGTTAAGCGGGGCGATCTGGCTGTATTCGTCGTTGGAAACCCAGTAACGGTTGATGACGCGCAGTTTCCAGCAGCAGTTGTCGTACTCGAAACCACCAAAGGCTTCCAAGGTACGGTTGCGAGCGTAGTCATACTGCCAGCGGGTGATCAGATTCCACTGGGGAATGATCGGCCACATCATCGAGAAGTCGTGTTGCTGGATTTTGTAGTAATCCTTCACGAAGTTCGGATCACCCGGCTGACCATAGTCACCACCGAACTGCCATTTGCCGGTCAGCTGGTTGTAGACGACCTGGTCGTTACGATAGCGATAACCGACGTTGATGATCTTGTTCGGGTTGTCTTCCGGCTGGTAGTGAAGCATTGCGCTGCCGGAACGAGGGCTGTGCTCCTCGGTGTCCCAGTTGTAGTCGGCCGTGGCACGCCAGTCGCGGTTGAAACGGAACTCGTAGTCCAGGGCAACCGGCGATACATCGGACTGCGCGTCGGCGCGGTCGGCGGCCAGAACACCCGGCAATTGAACTTCACGATCCTTGAAGTACAGCGCCTGGCCCACGGCTACGCGTTGACGCTCGAAGCCGTTGTCTTCGATCCAGCGGCTGGTCACGCCCAGCGACAGCTTGTTCTCGTCGCCGATGCGGTCGGAACCGCTGAAGCGGTTGTCGCGGAACAGCGAGGCGTAGCTGAACGAGTATTCACTGGTGTCGAAGACCGGGATATCCGCCTGGTCCTTGTTCGGTACGTACAGGTAGAACGCACGCGGCTCAAGGGTCTGGCGATAGTCCTTGCCGAACCAGTTGGTGTTGCGATCGAAGTACAGACCGCTGTCGACACTGGCCACCGGAACCGCACGGTCCTGGGAGCTCTTGAAGGTGCCGCCCGCATACGGGGTGCCTGCCGCCACGGACGCAGCCTGGTCAGCAATGATCTGGTTCTTGCCGATGCTGTCCAGGTCCAAATCGTACTTGGTATAGACGTACTTGAGCTTCGGCGTTACGAAACCGTAGGTCGAGTTCATCGGGTATTCGACGGCTGGTGCTACGTTCAGGCGTGTGCCGTTGGCGCGGGTGAGGCCGCGGACAAAGGTGTCCAGTCGAGCCGATGCCACGCCGTCCTGGTCTTTAAACGTGCCGTTTTCCAGGTCGCGATTGAAGCGCACGGCTTCGGTCTCGTAGCTGAAATTCAGGCCGCCCGGATGGTAGGGCAGGGTGCCGTTGAAGGTGATCTGCGGCAGACGATCGTACGGCGTGACCTGGGAAATGGTCGCCAGCTGGTAAGCCTGAAGGTTCAGGCGTGCCTGGAAGGTGTCACCGCGATAGGTCACGGAGCCCTGCTGGTTGACGTAATCGCGACTCTCGACGCCTTCCTGGTTGGACTTCAGGTCCTGGAAGAAGTAAGGGTCGCTGATCGTGGTGTAGTCGACCTGCGTCATTACACGCGAATCCAACCCGCCTTTGTGCTGCCAGTTGAGCATGTAGCGGGTTTTTTCGTAATCGGTTTGCAGCTTGCGTTCGTCGTTGTCGTCGTTCAGGTACGCGCCGCCGAACTGACCTTCGCTGGACTTGGTGAGGTAGCGGAATTCGCCTTCCATCATCATGCCGCGCTTGGTCATGTATTGCGGGTACAACGTAGCGTCGTAGTTCGGCGCCAGGTTGAAGTAGTACGGCGTGAGCAAGGTAAAGCCGGTTTCGCTGCCGGTGCTGAAGCTTGGCGGCAGGAAGCCTGACTGACGACGATCGTCGATCGGGAAATAGATGTAAGGGGTGTACAGGATCGGGATGTTCTTGATCCGCAACGTCGCGTTGGTCGCCGTACCGAAACCGGTGGCCGGGTTCAACGTGATGTTGTTGCCCTTGAGCTGCCAGGCGTTGCTGTCCGGCTCACAGGTGGTGTACGTACCGTCCTTGAGACGGATGATCGCGTTTTCGGCGCGCTTGGCGTACAGCGCGTTACCGCGGATGCGCGACTTGTGCAGCACGTATTCGGCGTTGTCGATCTGCGCCGCACCAGTGTCCAGCTGAACTTCGGCGTGGTCGCCGACGATCAGGGCGCCGTTATCGCGCAAGCGAACATTACCGTTCAGCTCGCCGCGGCTTTCGGCCTGATACAGGCTGGCTTCTTCAGATTCCAGCTGCATGCTGCCCTGGCGCATGACGACGTCACCGGCCAGGGTCGCGACTTGCTGTTCCTGCTCGTAACGAGAGGCTTTGGCGCCGATGAAGGTGGGCGCATCGCTCTTGTTCGTCTTGTCGTTCATGCCAGGACGAGTCGGCTCGATGTACGCACCGCCGCAATAAGGACCGGTTTCGGCCAGTTGGGCCGCGGTCAACTTATCACGAGGCACCCAGTCCAAGTGGCTGTAGTCGGCACTGCGCGAGCGCAGGCCACGGCCCTTGGATTCGGTGACCAGTGCGGTCTTGGGCTCGGCCGCGGCCGTGCCACCAGCGTCGGCCTGCGCCGTGCTGTTGGCCGAGCTGACGGCAGCGCCGTCATGCACCGGGCGCGGTGGCAACGGGGCTGCGGCGGTTTTCGGCGCGCAATCCCAGGCACCCGAAGCAGAGACTGTGCAGTCATACTGTTCCGCGGCGACCACGAATGAGGTGGCGAAGGGTTGCAAGGCCAGCAGACTGCCGGTTACCAGCAACGGAAATTTTCTACGAAACGCGGGGGATTTCAATGCCATCTTATTAGTCCGGGCTTCCTGCGTGCCATCTGCCCGCGGTTTGGGCCGCACGCCTCTCGATGGTCTGAAAAAGATGCGTGATAATAAAGCATGCCCCGCTTGACGGCTAGCGCCGTCGGAGACCCTTGTAATGCCCGAGCAAGATCTACGTTTACAACAGCTGGAAGTCTGGCTGGATGAGCAGTTGCCGATCCTTTTCAACGCTCAAGACTGGGGCCTCGTACCCCCGGCCACATTGACCGCGGCCAGCAGCGACGCGAGTTTCAGGCGTTACTTCCGCTGGGAAGGTGGCGGCCGGACTTTCGTGGTGATGGACGCTCCACCGCCCCAGGAAAACTGCAAACCCTTCGTCGATATCGCTCATTTATTGGCAAAGTCAGGCATAAATGTTCCAAAAATTTATGCAGAAGATTTGCCGCGCGGCTTTCTTTTGCTCAATGACCTGGGCACAAAAACCTACTTGGACGTGATCGACGAGCAAAATGCCGATCAATTGTTTGCCGATGCGATCGACGCGCTGCTGGCATTCCAGCAGTTGCCGATGGACGCACCGCTGCCCAGCTATGACGTCGCCTTGCTGCGCCGTGAGCTGGAGCTCTTCCCAGAGTGGTACGTGCGCAGGCATTTGGGTGTCGAGCTGGACGCACAGCAACAGGCATGCTGGCAGCGGGTCAGCGATCGCCTGATCGACAGCGCGCTGGCGCAGCCCAAAGTGCTGGTGCACCGCGACTACATGCCGCGCAACCTGATGATCAGCGAGCCGAACCCCGGCGTGCTGGATTTCCAGGACGCGGTCTATGGCCCGGTCACCTACGACATCACTTGCCTGTTCAAGGATGCCTTCCTCAGTTGGCCCCAGGCCCGCGTGCGCGAATGGCAGCGCGGTTATTGGGAGCGCGCTGCGGAACTGGGCATCCCGGTACAGCGCGACTTCGAAGACTTCCTGCGTGCCAGCGACCTGATGGGCGTGCAGCGTCACCTCAAGGTCATCGGCATTTTTGCGCGTATTTGCCACCGCGACGGTAAGCCACGCTACCTGGCAGACGTGCCGCGCTTCTTTGCCTATATAGAAGCGGTGCTGGCTGACCGCTCGGAGCTGAGTGACTTGGCTGAGTTGTTGAGCAGCCTGCGCCAACCCGCCGAGGCCACGGTATGAAGGCCATGATCCTGGCTGCCGGCAAAGGCGAGCGGATGCGTCCGCTCACCTTGCACACGCCCAAGCCGCTGGTGCAGGCCGGCGGTAAGCGCCTGATCGAGTATCACCTGGAGGCGCTGGCCAAGGCCGGCTTCAGCGATATTGTGATCAACCATGCCTGGCTCGGCCAGCAGATCGAAAACTACCTGGGCGACGGCGCGCAGTTTGGCCTGCGTATCCGGTATTCCCCTGAGGGCGAGCCGCTGGAAACCGGCGGCGGGATTTTCCAGGCCTTGCCGTTGCTGGGGGGCGAGCCGTTTCTGGTGGTCAATGGTGATATCTGGACCGACTACGACTTCGCTCGGCTCAAGCAACCGCTCAACGGCCTGGCGCACCTGGTGATGGTCGACAACCCCGCACATCACCCTTCGGGTGGAGATTTCCACCTCGATCAGGGTTTGCTTCATGATGCGGCGCCCGGTGCCGATAACCTGACCTTCAGTGGCATTTCAGTGCTCGACCCCAGGTTGTTCGAGGGGTGCAGCGCAGGTGCCTTCAAGCTGGCGCCGCTTTTACGGGCGGCGATGGCCAAAGGTCTGGTAACGGGGGAACACATGGCGGGACGCTGGATAGATGTCGGCACGCTGGAGCGCCTGGCGCAAGTCGAAACCCTGCTGACAGCGGGGCAGTAGCATGTTGTGGCCAGGGACGCTGATCGGCGCCGGGGCTGGCTTCGCCATTGCCAGTATTCCGGGGGCCTTGTTGGGTGCGCTGTTGGGGCAGGCGCTGGATCGTCGCCTGCAACTGCACAGCTGGGCGCAACTGCGTGAACGTCTGGGTGGGCGCCCGGCGTTGCGCAATGACGAATTGCTGTTTGTACTGCTGGGGCGCCTGGCCAAAAGCAACGGGCGGGTAGTGGATGGGCATATCCAGCAGGCGCGCCAGGAGATGCGTGCGCTGGACATGACCGAATCGGCTCAGCGCCGCGCGATCACGGCCTTCAACCGTGGCAAATCCGGCTCCGACCGCGTCCGCCGTTACCTGCGTGTGCTCAAGGCGCAGCCCCATGCCGCCGAAGGCGTGCTGCGC
Source organism: Pseudomonas sp. EYE_354 (assembly GCF_023148575.1). NCBI lineage: Bacteria > Pseudomonadati > Pseudomonadota > Gammaproteobacteria > Pseudomonadales > Pseudomonadaceae > Pseudomonas > Pseudomonas sp. EYE_354. The sequence goes on along the minus strand of NZ_JAHXNQ010000009.1, from coordinate 28,348 downwards.
GCGTGCTGGCGGATGGTCTGGGCGGACGGCAAGGCCGATAACGCCGAGCGCGATCTGATCGAGCAATGGGGTAAATGGTTGGGCTGGACGCCGCAACAGCTCCAGGCTCTGGCGGCGGACTACACCCCGGAACGCAAGCCGCTGGTCAGCCGTGGTGCCAGTTATCAAGAGGCGATGCGCTTGCTCGGCGTAACGGCAACCACTGAGCCTTCGGTGATCAAACGCGCCTATCGCCGCCTGCTCAGTCGCCACCATCCGGACAAAGTGGCCGGCAGCGGCGCCAGCCCCGCGCAAGTGCTTGACGCCACTGAGCGCACCCGCGACCTGCACAACGCCTATGCGTTGATTCGCGAGCGCCGGGACTTTCGCTGATCAACGCAGGTTAATCGGTTTATCCGTTCAGTCTGTGCCGGCCTGCGGGCTCAACCAACCACGGACCCGCCGATACAACTGCTCCTGCTCGGCAGCACTGTTGCCGGGCAGTGACTTCAATGAAACCTGCTGATAGCCATCATTTTTCAAGCGTTTGGCCGCCTGGGCCCGTGCCAGGGCGTTTTTGCGTGCCAGGGCGTTGTCTTGATAGTAGATGTCGGCGGTCGGCAGTTTCAGGGCCGGGGCGAGTTGCTGCACGTCCGGGTGGCGTCCGTTGGGCGTCTGCGCCGCGACCATCACCAATTTTTGCACCTGAGACGGTTGTTTCTCGCTCAGATAACGCGCGGCCCACCAGGCTCCGGTGCCATGACCGACCAGCACCACGCTGCGTGCACTTTGAGTCTGGGCAAAGGCCACGGCGGCGTCGATACGATCGAAGATGCGTGACGCGTCGGTCTTGTCCTGCTCGTCTGCGCCCGGCACCACCGACGGGTCGGTGCCCTCGGCCTCTGCGCTGGCCGCTTGTTCGATCGGTTTGTCGGCGGTGCTTGCTTCTTTGCTGCTGGTGTCGACGGTGGCATTGGGTGCTTCCATCACCCGCGGCGGCAGTGTATCCACGCTCACGTCCGGCAGCGACAGGCTGAGGCTGCCCCAATGGGCGTCCGGCAATTTGCGCCGCAATGGGCCGATTGCTTGAGGCCAGTCAGCATTTTCACCGCGCCCAGGGACGATAATCACCACACCTTCGGGTTCGGCGCTGTTGGCCGGTTTCCACAGGGCGAGGAAGGAATCACTGCCAGCCTGCAGTTGTTGCTGTTCCTGCTGGGGAAGGGTGCGCTCCAGGGCGCTGGCCTCTTCCTGGCTGCGTTCGGGTAAAGGCTGGCGTTCGACGGGTTTTTCGGCGGCCGGCTCAGGGGCATCAGCGGCCTGTACAGAAAAGGCACTGGTAAACAGCAGCGACAGGCACAATGCTGGCAGTGCCGAACGGTTTCGAAGTGGCATCGTTAGTTTCCGGCCAGAAAAGATTCCAGCAGCCTAATGGGTTGGTCAGTATTTGTCAGTGATGTGAGACGTGGATCATGGGTTTTCGCTGTCTGCTGGTTATCGGCTGTTTGTGCCTTGCCTTGATGGCAAACGCCGCCCCCACGCCTGCCTCGCCGCAGGCACAGCTCAATGCGCAGCAGCGCGACTGGCTGGCCCAGCACCCGGAACTGCGGGTGGGCGTGGTGTTGCAGGCGCCTTACGCGCAATACGACCGGCGCTTGCAACGCTTGTCCGGGGCCAATGTGGAATTGATGCAGTGGCTGGCCAAGGCGCTGAACATTGACCTGGTGTGGCGCAATTTTCCAAGCCAGGAGCAATTGGAAGCCGCCGTGCGCGACGACGAAGTGGACATCGCCCCAGGCCTGCAGCAAACCCCGGCCGGTTTACGCCTGTGGTTGTTCAGCGACCCGTATATGCGCGTGCCCCAGCGCATCGTTGGTATCCGTGAAGGCGCCGGTGCCGTGGAGCTGGAAAAGCTCGATGACCTATCTCGCGTTGCCGTGCGCATGCCCAGCGGCGTCGCCGATTATCTGCGCAGTACTTACCCCGGACTCAACCTGCAAGGCGTGCCCATGGAGCGCCAGGCGTTGCAATTGCTGGTGAGCCAGCAGGCGCGTTATGCCGTGGTGGATGAAGCGCAGTTAAGTCGATTATCCGGTGAGGCGGAGTTCGCCGGGCTGGCGGTGGTGGGGGATATCGGCCTGCCGCAATTGCTGCGCGTGGCTACGCGGCGGGACTGGCCGGAACTGGCTGGCATTATGGAAAGCGCCTTGCGCGCCATTCCCGCCCGTGACCTCGACCAACTGCACAACCGCTGGCTGCAACCCAAATACCCGCGGCTGACCGAATCCCCTGGTTTGTGGCAGAACCTCAGTCTGCTGCTGGGCCTGCTGCTGCTTGCCAGCCTGGCGATAGTGTTCTGGCAGCGCCGTCAGCAGCATGCGCTGGAACACAGCCTGTTGGCCGCCCGGGAAGAAAGTGCGGCCCGTGCGGCGGGTGCCGAGGCGTTGCGCCTGACCCAATTTTCCATCGATCAAAGCACCGTGGGCATCCTGTGGGTGAACTGGGACAGCCATGTGCGCTACGCCAACCTTGCCGCCGAAAACATGCTGGGTTACGGCCCCGGCGCACTGATCGAGCGGCCGTTGGTTGACCTCGACCCGACGCTGGACATGGACCGCTGGCTCAACCTGTGGAAGCGCGCGCGGGCCAGCGAAGAGGGATCGCAGAATTTCGCCACCAATTGCCTGCGCGCCGATGGCAGCATCCTGCCGGCCAACGTGTCCTTGAGCTTTTTACGCTTTGCCGAGGCCGAGTACCTGGTGGTCTACCTGAATGACGTCACCGAACTGCGTCGCACCCTGGCCGCCTTGTTGCAAAGTGAAGCGCAACTGCGCGAGCTGTCCGCGCATCTGGAGACCGTGCGCGAAGAAGAAAAGGCGCGCATCGCCCGCGAGGTGCACGACGAGCTTGGGCAGATGCTCACCGTGCTCAAGCTGGAAACCTCCATGTGCGAACTGGCCTATGCGCAGTTGGACCCCGGCCTGCATGAGCGCTTGAACAGCATGAAGCGCCTGATCGCCCAATTGTTTCAATTGGTCCGGGATGTCGCCACCGCGCTGCGTCCACCGATTCTGGACGCCGGTATCGCCTCGGCCATCGAATGGCAGGCCCGCCGCTTCGAGGCCCGCACGCAAATCCCCTGCCTGGTGCAAGTGCCGGATAACCTGCCAACCCTGAGTGACGCCAAGGCTATCGGCCTGTTTCGTATCCTGCAGGAGGCGCTGACCAATGTGATGCGCCATGCCCAGGCGCATACTGTGGAACTGACCCTGGCCATCGAAGGCACGGATCTGCGGCTGACGATCAGTGACGACGGTGTGGGGTTCGTCCAGCCTGAAGGTCGCGCGGTCTCGTTCGGCCTGGTCGGCATGCGCGAGCGGGTGTTGATTATGGGCGGGCAGTTGAGCGTGCACAGTGAGTTGGGGGAGGGCACCACACTGAGTGTGACGGTGCCGTTGGATGCATAACGATAAGAGGAAACCCCTGTGATCCGCGTACTGGTAGCCGAAGACCACACCATCGTTCGTGAAGGGATCAAGCAGTTGATCGGCCTGGCCAAAGACCTGCTCGTGGTGGGCGAGGCCAGTAATGGCGAGCAGTTGCTGGAGACCTTGCGTCACGTGCCGTGCGAGGTGGTATTGCTGGACATCTCGATGCCAGGCGTCAACGGCCTGGAAGCGATTGCGCGGATTCGCACGCTGAGCAACCCGCCGGCGATCCTGGTGCTGTCGATGCACGATGAGGCGCAAATGGCCGCCCGTGCCTTGAAGGTGGGCGCCGCGGGTTATGCGACCAAGGACAGTGACCCGGCGCTGCTGCTCACGGCGATTCGCAAGGTCGCGGCCGGCGGGCGGTATATCGACCCGGACCTGGCCGACCGCATGGTCTTCGAGGTCGGCCTCACCGATACCCGGCCCTTGCATTCGTTGCTCTCGGAGCGTGAGTTCTCGGTGTTCGAGCGCTTGGCCCAGGGCGCCAACGTCAACGACATCGCCCAGCAACTGGCGCTGAGCAGCAAGACCATCAGCACCCACAAGGCGCGCTTGATGCAAAAACTCAACATCACCTCCCTGGCCGAACTGGTGAAGTACGCGATGGAGCACAAGCTTCTGTAGCGACATATCTATTAACGACACCCCACAAAACAGCGCTGCGCCCGTTCTTGAGGCTTGCAGCTCGCCGCTTGCGGTTGCCCTGTCCAGTGCCCGCCATTCGTGTAGGGCGATCCCTACACCAAACCTTCCATCCGGCTGATGCAATTCTCTCTTGGCTCCCGATTTCCGGGGCCTCGCCCCTGGACTACGCTTGTGCCACAGCAGTCCAAAACACAAAGGTGCGGGTATGAGCGAGGTGGATTCAAATGATGTACTGGTCAGCTTTCGTGGCGTGCAGAAGAGCTACGACGGCGAGAACCTGATCGTCAAAGACCTCAACCTGGAGATTCGCAAGGGCGAGTTCCTCACCCTGCTCGGGCCTTCCGGTTCGGGCAAGACCACCAGCCTGATGATGCTGGCCGGCTTTGAAACGCCGACCGCCGGGGAAATCCAGCTGGCCGGGCGCTCGATCAACAACGTGCCGCCGCACAAGCGCGACATCGGCATGGTGTTCCAGAACTATGCGTTGTTCCCGCACATGACCGTGGCCGAGAACCTGGCGTTCCCGCTGTCGGTACGCGGGTTGAGCAAGACCGACATCAGCGAGCGCGTCAAACGCGTGCTGAGCATGGTCCAGCTCGACGCGTTCGCCCAGCGCTACCCGGCGCAGTTGTCCGGCGGCCAGCAACAGCGCGTGGCATTGGCCCGGGCGCTGGTGTTCGAACCGCAACTGGTGCTGATGGACGAACCTCTCGGCGCCCTCGACAAGCAACTGCGCGAACACATGCAGATGGAGATCAAGCACCTGCACCAGCGCCTGGGCGTGACGGTGGTGTACGTGACCCACGACCAGGGCGAAGCCTTGACCATGTCTGACCGGGTGGCGGTGTTTCACCAGGGCGAGATCCAGCAGATCGCCGCGCCACGGACCTTGTACGAAGAGCCGAAGAACACCTTTGTCGCCAATTTTATTGGCGAGAACAACCGCCTCAACGGTCGCCTGCACAGCCACACCGGCGACCGCTGCGTGGTGGAATTGGCGCGCGGAGAGAAAGTCGAGGCGCTGGCGGTGAATGTGGGGCAGCTCGGTGGCCCGGTGACGCTGTCGGTGCGCCCGGAGCGCGTCAGCCTCAATGGTTCCAGCGAAGCATGCGTCAATCGCTTTTCCGGGCGGGTGGCCGAATTTATCTACCTGGGCGACCACGTGCGTGTGCGCCTGGAAGTCTGCGGCAAGGCCGATTTTTTTGTGAAACAACCAATTGCCGAGCTGGATCCAGCCCTGGCCGTTGGCGACGTGGTACCGATTGGCTGGCAAGTCGAGCACGTTCGCGCACTCGACCCACTTCTAGAGGCGAATTAATCGCCCCCATGGCTTCACCAACCCTGCACGTGGAGAGAACAACAATGTTGAGTTCCTTGAAGTATTCCGTCCTGGCATTGAGCTTGATGGGCGCGACACAGGCCATGGCCGGCCCGGACCTGACCGTCGTGTCCTTTGGTGGCGCGAATAAGGCCGCCCAGGTCAAGGCCTTCTACGCACCGTGGGAAAGCGCGGGCAACGGCAAGATCGTCGCCGGCGAGTACAACGGCGAAATGGCCAAGGTCAAAGCCATGGTCGACACCAAGAGCGTGTCCTGGGACCTGGTGGAAGTTGAATCGCCGGAGCTGTCCCGTGGTTGCGACGAAGACATGTTCGAGCCGCTGGACCCGAAACTGTTCGGTGACAGCGCCAACTACGTGAAGGGCGCGATCCAGCCATGCGGCGTGGGTTTCTTCGTATGGTCGACGGTGCTGGCGTACAACGCCGATAAATTGGCTTCCGCCCCGACAAGCTGGGTGGATTTCTGGGACACCAAGAAATTCCCGGGCAAGCGCGGCCTGCGTAAAGGCGCCAAGTACACCCTGGAATTCGCACTGATGGCCGATGGCGTTGCGCCGAAGGACGTTTACAAAGTGCTGGCCGGCAAAGATGGCCAGGACCGTGCCTTCAAGAAACTCGACGAACTCAAACCGTCGATTCAATGGTGGGAAGCCGGCGCACAGCCGCCGCAATACCTCGCCTCGGGTGACGTTGTGATGAGCTCGGCCTACAACGGCCGCATCGCTGCCGTGCAAAAAGAAAGCAATCTCAAAGTGGTGTGGAACGGCGGCATCTATGACTTCGACGCCTGGGCCATTCCAAAAGGCCTGGCCAAAGACCGCGCCGAAGCCGCGAAGAAATTCATCGCCTTCTCGGTCGCGCCGCAGCAGCAGAAGACCTACTCGGAAAACATCGCTTACGGCCCGGCCAACACCCAAGCCGTACCGTTGCTGGCCAAGGACATCCTCAAGGACATGCCGACCACCCCGGAAAACATCGCCAACCAGGTGCAGATCGATGTGAGCTTCTGGGCGGATAACGGTGAGCAACTCGAGCAGCGCTTTAACTCGTGGGCCGCTAAATAACCCGCCTGCCGTGCTCGATGGGCGCTCCTTGTGAGCGGGTTTCTGTGGTGACCTGGCTTCTGTGCTGAGCAGGCTTGCATGGTGACCGGCTCCCGTGGTGAGCGGATTTATGTGGTGAGTAGATGTCTGTGGTGAGCGGGCTTGCCCCGCGCGGGACTGCGAAGCAGTGCCAAAAACCGCAGGCCTCTCCTGCTCACCACAGCCTCAGAGCCCAGGCACAGGTTTATCGTCATTTTTTTGTATTTCGGAGTTAGCCATGGCCATCGCCGTTCCCTCGAACGAGGTCAACAGCCCCACCCTCAAGCAGCGCCTGGCGCGTGCCGAGCGGCTCAATCGCTGGAAGGCCCAGGCCTTGATTGCGCCGCTGGTGCTGTTTTTGCTGCTGGTGTTCCTGGTGCCGATTGTCGCGTTGTTGTTCAAGAGCGTCGGCAACGAGGAAGTGGTGGGCGGTTTGCCGCGTACCGTGGTGGCGGTGAAGGCCTGGGATGGCCGTGGCTTGCCGGGCGAACCGGTGTATCAGGCCCTCAGTGAGGACCTGGGCGAGGCTCGCAAAAAACAGACCTTGGGCGATCTGTCCAAACGCTTGAACATGGAACTGGCCGGCTATCGCAGCCTGCTGACCAAAACCGCGCGGGCGCTGCCGTTTACCGAAGCGCCGGCCTCTTATAAAGAAGCGCTGGAAAACCTCGACGAACGCTGGGGCGACCCGGCGTACTGGCAGGCGATCCGGCGCAATACCAGCAGCCTGACGCCGTACTATCTGCTGGCGGCCGTCGATCACCGTATCGACGACCTGGGCGAAATCGCCCCAGCCACCCCGGACCAGGCGATCTACCTGGATATTTTCGCCCGCACGTTCTGGATGGGCCTGGTAATCACCGCCATCTGCCTGCTGCTGGCGTACCCCCTGGCTTACCTGCTGGCTAACCTGCCGGCGCGTAAGAGCAATTTGCTGATGATTCTGGTGTTGTTGCCGTTCTGGACCTCGATCCTGGTGCGGGTCGCTGCGTGGATCGTGCTGCTGCAATCGGGCGGCTTGATCAACAGCGCGTTGATGGGCATGGGCCTGATCGACAAACCCATGGAGCTGGTGTTCAACCGCACCGGTGTCTACATCTCCATGGTGCATATCCTGCTGCCGTTCATGATCCTGCCGATCTACAGCGTGATGAAAGGCATCTCACCCACCTACATGCGTGCGGCGATTTCCCTGGGCTGCCACCCGTTCACCAGCTTCTGGCGCGTGTACTTCCCGCAGACCTACGCCGGCGTTGGCGCCGGTTGCCTGTTGGTGTTCATCCTGGCGATTGGTTACTACATCACCCCGGCCTTGCTGGGCAGCCCGAACGACCAGATGGTCAGCTACTTCGTGGCCTTCTACACCAACACCAGTATCAACTGGGGCATGGCGACAGCGCTGGGTGGCTTGCTGCTGCTGGCGACCGTGGTGCTGTACCTGATCTACAACCGACTGGTCGGCGCCAGCCGCCTGCGCCTGAGCTGAGGAGACCTTGCGATGCTGAGCCCTTATATGTCCCCCGTGGAACGGGTGTGGTTCTACAGCTTGCGGATCCTCTGCGGTCTGATCCTGCTGTTCCTGATCCTGCCCGTGCTGGTGATCATCCCACTGTCGTTCAACAGCGGCAGCTTCCTGGTGTACCCGCTGCAAGGCTTCTCACTGCACTGGTATCAGGACTTCTTCGCCTCGGCCGAATGGATGCGTGCCCTGAAAAACAGCATCATCGTGGCCCCCGCGGCCACGGTGTTGGCCATGGTCTTCGGGACCCTGGCGGCGATCGGCCTGACCCGTGGCAATTTCCCCGGCAAGGCGCTGGTCATGGCCCTGGTAATTTCGCCCATGGTGGTGCCGGTGGTGATCATCGGTGTGGCCAGTTATCTGTTCTTTGCGCCGCTGGGCCTGGGTAACAGCTTCTTCTCGCTGATTGTGGTGCATGCCGTGCTCGGCGTGCCCTTCGTGATCATCACCGTGTCGGCGACGTTGCAAGGGTTCAACCATAACCTGGTGCGAGCCGCGGCCAGTCTGGGGGCTTCGCCATTGACCGCGTTTCGTCGAGTGACGTTGCCGCTGATTGCGCCCGGGGTGATTTCCGGGGCGCTGTTCGCCTTTGCCACCTCGTTCGATGAGGTGGTGGTGACGCTGTTCCTCGCCGGCCCCGAGCAAGCGACCCTGCCACGGCAGATGTTCAGCGGTATCCGCGAAAACCTCAGCCCGACGATCGCGGCAGCCGCGACCTTGCTGATTGCCTTCTCGGTGTTGCTGTTGCTGACCCTGGAATGGCTGCGTGGACGTAGCGAAAAACTGCGTACGGCCCAGGTCTAAAACCTGGAAGCGATCAAAATGTGGGAGGGCTAAGCCCCTTCCACTGTGGTTGTGTGGTGGGCCAGCAAGACCATTCAGCTTCTGAATGCTAGGCAACCTCAAATACCAAGCTACTCTTGTGCCAGCCCATTTCAGAATAAGAGGCCGCGCACATGAGTACTTCCTCATTCAAGATCGCCCACAAACTGTTGACCGGCGCTGGCGCCATCGAGCAACTGGCCGCCGAACTCACCCGACTGGACGTAGATAACCCGCTGATTGTCACTGACGCGGTGCTGGTCAAATCCGGCACCGTGGCGCTGGCGCTTGAGCACCTGGGCGAGCGCAGTTACGAAATCTTCGACCGCGTGCTGCCCGACCCGGAAATCGCCATCGTCGAAGACTGCATGCAGGCCTACCGCGACGGCGGGCACGACGGCCTGATCGGTCTGGGCGGCGGCAGTGCCATCGACATCGCCAAGAGCGTGGCCGCCTATGCCGGGTACCACGGCGCGCTGGCGGACTTGTTCGGTGTCGACCAGGTGCCGCGCAAGGGCCCGCCGCTGATCGCCATTCCCACCACGGCCGGCACCGGCTCGGAGGTGACCAATGTGGCGATCCTCTCGGACAAGGTTGCGCAGTTGAAAAAGGGTATCGTCAGTGACTACCTGCTGCCGGACGTGGCGCTGATCAGCCCGCAAATGACCCTCACCTGCCCGCGCAGCGTCACCGCCGCCAGTGGCGTGGATGCGCTGGTGCATGCGATTGAAGCCTACCTGTCGCTGAATGCTTCGCCGATCACCGATGCCTTGGCCATTGGCGCGATCAAGCTCATTGCCAAGGCGCTTCCCAAGGCTTACGCCAACCCGGCCAACCTGCAGGCCCGCGACGATATGGCCACCGCCAGCCTGATGGCCGGCATGGCCTTCGGCAACGCCGGGGTGGGCGCGGTACATGCCTTGGCCTATCCGTTGGGCGGGCGTTTCAATATCGCCCATGGCGTCAGCAACGCGTTGTTGCTGCCCTATGTGATGCACTGGAACAAGCTGGCCTGTGTGGAACGCATGCAGGACATCGCCCAGGCCATGGGCGTCAACGTTGCCGGGCTGAGTGTCAATGAGGCGGCGGACCAGGCCGTCGAGGCCATGACGCGACTGTGTGCCGCAGTAGAGATCCCGGCAGGATTGCGCAGTTTCGGGATTGCCGAAGACGCGATCCCGGCCATGGCTGCCGAAGCTGCGGGGATCGAACGGCTGATGCGCAACAACCCGCGCAAGCTCAGCGTGGCGGATATCGAAAAAATCTACCGGGCCGCTTACTAGCCATTGAGACAGGTCACGGTGCGCAGGGCAAAGCATGAGGTATACAATGCGCGCCATCGTGATTTAGCTCAGAAAAGGTGCGTCATGCAGCCCTTCGTTATTGCCCCATCGATTCTCTCCGCCGATTTCGCCCGTCTGGGTGAGGAAGTGGATAACGTGTTGGCCGCCGGTGCCGACTTCGTGCACTTCGATGTCATGGACAACCACTACGTGCCCAACCTGACCATCGGTCCGATGGTCTGCGCGGCGCTGCGCAAATATGGCGTCACCGCGCCCATCGATGCGCATTTGATGGTCAGCCCGGTGGACCGCATCATCGGTGATTTCATCGACGCCGGCGCCACCTACATCACCTTCCACCCGGAAGCCTCGCTGCACGTCGACCGCACCCTGCAATTGATCCGCGAAGGCGGCTGCAAGGCGGGCCTGGTGTTCAACCCGGCCACCCCGCTGGACGTGCTCAAGTACGTGATGGACAAGGTCGACATGGTGCTGCTGATGAGCGTCAACCCAGGCTTCGGCGGGCAGAAATTCATTCCCGGTACCCTCGATAAACTACGAGAAGCCCGCGCGTTGATTGATGCATCGGGTCGTGATATCCGCCTGGAAATCGACGGTGGGGTCAACGTCAACAATATCCGTGAAATCGCCGCTGCCGGTGCCGACACGTTCGTCGCCGGTTCGGCGATCTTCAATGCACCGAACTATCAGGAGGTCATCGACAAGATGCGTGCCGAACTGGCCCTGGCGCGTCCATGAGCGGCTTTGAGCAGTTGTTCCCCGGCAAACTGCCACGGCTGGTGATGTTCGATCTGGACGGTACGTTGATCGACTCGGTGCCTGACCTGGCGGCAGCGGTGGATGAGATGCTGCTCAAACTGGGGCGCAAGCCTGCGGGGCTCGAGTCGGTACGCGACTGGGTCGGCAATGGCGCCCAGATGCTGGTGCGCCGGGCCCTGGCCAACCATATCGATGCTGACGGCGTCGATGAGCGTGAGGCCGAGCACGCCCTTGAGTTGTTCAACGCCGCGTACGAAGGCGGCCACGAACTGACCGTGGTTTACCCCGGCGTACGCGACACGCTCAAGTGGCTGAGCAAACAGGGCGTGGAAATGGCCCTGATCACCAACAAGCCGGAGCGTTTCGTCGCGCCGCTGTTGGATCAGATGAAAATCGGCCGGTATTTTCGCTGGATCATCGGTGGCGATACCCTGCCGCAGAAGAAACCTGATCCGGCGGCGCTGTTTTTTGTGATGAAAATGGCCAATATCCCGGCGTCTCAGTCGTTGTTCGTCGGCGATTCACGCAGCGATGTGCAGGCGGCGAAAGCCGCGGGCGTGCAGTGCGTAGCCTTGAGCTATGGCTACAACCACGGTCGGCCGATCGCCGAAGAGTCGCCGGCACTGGTGATTGATGACCTGCGACTGCTAATCCCCGGTTGCTTGGGAGCGGGCGCTGAGATAACGTTGCCCGATACCGATCCGTCCCCTTCTGGAAATCCCATCGTGGTGGTCACTCGCAAACTCTGGATGAAAGTCATCAAGGCCCTGGCCCGCTGGCGTTGGCGCGCCTGACTGATCCCGGCCGCGCTCCGCGGCACGTTTGCCTACCTGACTGTTAGACCCTCACACCACGAGGCACCTCATGATCCGCGAAGAATTCCTGCGTTTGGCCGCTGCCGGCTATAACCGTATTCCCCTGGCCTGCGAAACCCTGGCCGACTTCGACACACCGCTGTCGATCTACCTCAAACTGGCCGACGAGCCCAACTCCTATCTGTTGGAGTCGGTGCAGGGCGGCGAGAAGTGGGGGCGTTATTCGATCATCGGCCTGCCATGCCGCACCGTGATGCGGGTGCATGACCATCACGTGAGCATCACCCATGACGGCGTCGAGATCGAAAGCCACGAGGTTGAAGACCCGCTGGCCTTTGTCGAAACCTTCAAGGCGCGCTACAACGTACCGACCATCCCCGGTCTGCCACGCTTCAATGGCGGCCTGGTGGGTTATTTCGGCTACGACTGCGTGCGTTATGTGGAAAAGCGCCTGGGCAAATGCCCGAACCCGGACCCGCTGGGGGGGCCGGACATTCTGCTGATGGTCTCCGATGCGGTGGTGGTGTTCGATAACCTTGCCGGCAAAATGCACGCGATTGTGCTGGCCGACCCGGCCCGGGCGGATGCCTTCGAGCAAGGCCAAGCGAGCCTTGAAGCGCTGCTGGAAAAACTGCGTCAGCCGATCACCCCGCGTCGTGGCCTGGACCTCAGCCGTCCACCGGCGGCCGACCCGATCTTTCGTTCAAGCTTTACCCAGGCTGACTACGAGCGCGCCGTGGACACCATCAAGGAATACATCCTCGCCGGCGACTGCATGCAGGTGGTGCCATCGCAACGGATGTCCATCGACTTCAAGGCCGCGCCTATCGATCTGTACCGGGCGCTGCGCTGCTTCAACCCGACGCCGTACATGTACTTCTTCAACTTTGGTGACTTCCACGTGGTGGGCAGTTCGCCGGAAGTGCTGGTGCGCGTCGAAGACAACCTGATCACCGTGCGCCCGATCGCCGGCACCCGCCCACGTGGCGCGACCGAAGAGGCCGACCTGGCGCTGGAAGAAGACCTGCTCAGCGACGACAAGGAAATCGCCGAGCACTTGATGCTGATCGACCTGGGCCGCAACGACACCGGCCGCGTCTCGGAAATCGGCTCGGTGAAATTGACCGAAAAGATGGTCATCGAGCGTTATTCCAACGTGATGCACATCGTGTCCAACGTCACCGGCGAACTGAAAGCCGGGTTGACCGCGATGGACGCGTTGCGCGCGATTCTGCCGGCCGGCACCTTGTCGGGTGCGCCGAAGATCCGTGCGATGGAAATCATCGACGAGCTGGAACCGGTCAAGCGCGGCGTCTACGGCGGCGCCGTGGGGTATTTCGCCTGGAACGGCAACATGGACACCGCTATTGCGATCCGCACGGCCGTGATCAAGGACGGGGAGCTGCACGTGCAGGCCGGTGGCGGGATTGTCGCCGACTCGGTGCCGGCCCTCGAATGGGAAGAAACCCTGAACAAGCGCCGCGCGATGTTCCGCGCCGTTGCGCTGGCTGAACAGACCCCCAATTCCTGAGGTTTCCCCCATGTTGCTGATGATCGATAACTACGACTCCTTTACCTACAACGTTGTGCAGTACCTGGGCGAACTGGGTGCCGAGGTCAAGGTGGTGCGCAACGACGAACTGAGCGTGGCCGAAATCGCTGCGCTGAACCCCGAGCGCATCGTGGTCTCGCCGGGCCCGTGCACGCCGACCGAGGCCGGTATTTCCCTTGAAGCCATCCGGTATTTCGCCGGCAAGCTGCCGATCCTGGGCGTGTGCCTGGGCCACCAGTCCATCGGCCAGGCGTTTGGCGGCGACGTGGTGCGCGCGCGTCAGGTGATGCACGGCAAGACCAGCCCGGTGTTCCATAAAGACCTGGGTGTGTTTCAGGCACTGAATAACCCGGTGACGGTGACGCGCTACCACTCGCTGGTGGTCAAGCGCGAAACCCTGCCGGACTGCCTGGAACTGACCGCGTGGACCCAGCTGGAAGATGGCTCGGTCGACGAAATCATGGGCCTGCGTCACAAGACACTGAATATCGAAGGGGTGCAATTTCACCCGGAGTCAATCCTCACCGAGCAGGGCTACGAGCTGTTCGCTAATTTTCTCAAGCAGAGCGGCGGCACGCGCTAAGGACTTTCCATGGATATCAAGACTGCCCTGAGCCGTATCGTCGGCCATCTGGACCTGACCACCGCTGAAATGAGCGATGTGATGCGCGAAATCATGACCGGTCAGTGCACTGACGCGCAGATCGGCGCGTTCATGATGGCCATGCGCATGAAGAGCGAAAGCATCGATGAAATCGTCGGCGCCGTTTCGGTGATGCGCGAATTGGCGGACAAAGTTGAGCTCAAGACCCTCGACGGTGTGGTCGACGTGGTTGGCACCGGCGGTGACGGTGCGAATATCTTCAACGTGTCGACGGCGTCGTCGTTTGTGGTTGCGGCGGCGGGTTGCACCGTGGCCAAACACGGTAACCGTGCGGTGTCGGGCAAGAGCGGCAGCGCCGACCTGTTGGAAGCAGCGGGTATCTACCTGAACCTCACGCCGGTGCAGGTGGCGCGTTGCATCGATAACGTCGGCATCGGCTTCATGTTCGCCCAGTCGCACCACGGTGCAATGAAACACGCCGCCGGCCCGCGTAAAGACCTGGGTCTGCGTACCCTGTTCAACATGCTCGGCCCGCTTACGAATCCGGCCGGTGTGAAGCACCAGGTCGTCGGAGTGTTCAGCCAGGCGCTGTGCCGGCCATTGGCCGAGGTGCTGCAACGCATGGGCAGCAAGCATGTGCTGGTGGTGCACTCCAAAGACGGCCTGGACGAGTTCAGTCTGGCCGCGCCGACCTTCGTTGCGGAGCTGAAGAATGACCAGATCACCGAGTACTGGGTCGAACCCGAAGACCTGGGCATGAAAAGCCAGAGCCTGCACGGTCTGGCGGTGGAAAGCCCGGCGGCGTCCCTGGAACTGATTCGTGATGCCTTGGGTCGACGCAAGACCGAGAACGGTCAAAAGGCAGCGGAGATGATTGTTCTGAATGCTGGCGCGGCACTTTACGCAGCCGACCATGCCTATAGTCTTAAAGAAGGTGTCGCATTGGCCCACGATGCACTGCACACCGGTCTGGCTCGCGAGAAGCTCGAAGAACTCGGAGCATTCACCGCCGTATTCAAGATGGAGAATGAAGGATGAGCGTGCCGACCGTTCTGGAAAAAATCCTTGCCCGCAAAGCCGAAGAGGTCGCCGAGCGCCGCGCGCGCGTGAGCCTCTCGGAGCTTGAAGCCCAAGCGAAAGCGGCCGATGCGCCGCGCGGTTTTGCCAATGCCCTGATCGCTCAGGCGAAAAAGAAGCAGCCGGCGGTGATTGCCGAGATTAAAAAGGCCTCGCCAAGTAAAGGCGTGATCCGTGAGAACTTTGTACCGGCTGAAATCGCGGCCAGCTATGAAAAGGGCGGCGCGACGTGCCTGTCGGTACTGACCGATATTGATTTCTTCCAGGGCTCCGACCTGTTCCTGCAACAGGCCCGCGCCGCGTGCAAGTTGCCGGTGATCCGCAAGGATTTCATGGTCGATCCGTACCAGATCGTCGAAGCCCGTGCGTTGGGTGCCGATTGCGTGTTGTTGATCGTCTCTGCCCTGGATGACGTGAAGATGGCCGAATTGGCCGCCGTGGCCAAAAGCGTCGGCCTGGATGTGTTGGTGGAAGTACACGACGGCGATGAGCTGGAGCGTGCGCTGAAAACCCTCGACACGCCGCTGGTGGGGGTCAACAACCGTAATTTGCATACTTTCGAAGTCAGCCTGGAAAACACTCTCGACCTGCTGCCGCGCATTCCACGCGACCGCCTGGTGATCACCGAGAGTGGCATCGTCAATCGCGCCGACGTGGAACTGATGGAAATCAGCGACGTGTATTCGTTCCTGGTGGGCGAGACGTTCATGCGTGCCGAAAACCCGGGCGCCGAACTGCAACGTCTGTTCTTCCCGGAGCGTGGTGTGTCGGTCAGCGGTTCGACTCTGGACTGACCCGAATGTGGGAGAGGGCTTGCCCACGATTGCAGGGCTCCAGTCACTGCGTCTGTTGACTGATCCTCCGCTATCGGGCGCAAAGCCCCCTCCCACATTGTTCCCCGGATAGGTAGGCGTTCGATGACTCAGCCCGTAAAGATGACTGTCGAAGCAGGGCTCGCCGCCGAGCAGGCTTTGCTGGCGGCAGTGTGCGCAGGTGATCAGGCGTTCGGTCTGTTGTTCTGGCAGCCCAGCGATCAAG
The DNA here is from genome assembly GCF_023148575.1 of Pseudomonas sp. EYE_354. Taxonomy (NCBI): domain Bacteria; kingdom Pseudomonadati; phylum Pseudomonadota; class Gammaproteobacteria; order Pseudomonadales; family Pseudomonadaceae; genus Pseudomonas; species Pseudomonas sp. EYE_354. The sequence continues at coordinate 12,322 of NZ_JAHXNQ010000009.1, read as the reverse complement.
CCTTGGTCATGCCGCGTCGCCTCAGTCGCCTTCCCCATTTTGATAAGGCCAGCCAGCTCTCGGCTGACGCCGGTTGGCCGGTGCTGCTGCGCGAGACCGGTGGCGAGCCAGTGCCGCAGTCGGCCGCCACGGTGAATATCGCCCTGGTCTACGCACCGCCGCGCAGTGAAGGCGACCAGGGGCGTATCGAAACCGGTTACCAACGTTTATGTCAGCCGGTCTGCGACTTGCTGATCGAGTTAGGCGGCGATGCCTCTGTGGGTGAAATCGATGGGGCGTTTTGCGACGGTCGCTATAACGTCAATCTCGATGGCCGCAAAATGGTCGGCACCGCCCAGCGCTGGCGGCAAAGCGGTGGGCGCCCGGTGGGGTTGGTGCACGGAGCGTTGTTGCTGGATAACGATCGCGAAGCGCTGATTGCCGCGGTCAACCGTTTTAATGAAGCGTGTGGTCTCGACCAGCGTGTGCGGGCCGACAGTCATATTGCCCTGCACGAAGTCTTCCCGGCGCCGGACGCCATTGGCCGGCTGGATACCTTGTACCGTCAGATGCTGGCCAGTTTCCTGCCGGTTTAACGGGTACCGAACACCACCATCGTCTTGCCTTTGACGTTCACCAGGTTGCGCTCCTCCAGGTCCTTGAGTACGCGGCCGACCATCTCCCTTGAGCAGCCAACAATGCGCCCGATTTCCTGGCGCGTGACTTTGATCTGCATGCCGTCGGGGTGAGTCATGGCGTCGGGTTGCTTGCACAATTCCAGCAGGCAGCGGGCTACGCGGCCGGTGACGTCGAAGAACGCCAGGTCGCCGACCTTGCGTGTGGTGTCGCGCAGACGCTGGGCGATCTGGCCGCTGAGGGCGTAGAGAATGTCGGGGTCATGTTGGGCCAGTTCGCGAAATTTGGTGTAGCTGATCTCGGCCACGTCGCATTCGACCTTGGCGCGCACCCAGGCGCTGCGTTCTTGTTCCTTGCCTGCTTGTTCAAACAACCCCAGCTCGCCAAAGAAGTCCCCGGTATTGAGGTAGGCGATGATCATTTCGCGACCGTCTTCGTCTTCGATCAGGATAGTGACCGACCCCTTGATAATGAAGAACAGCGTTTCGGAACGCTCGCCGGCACAGATGATGTTGTGCTTGGCCGGATAGCGCCGGCGCTGGCAATGCATCAGTAGCTTGTCGAGATTCTTAATCTTGGGTATGGGCGTAAAAGCAACCATGGTTGTATCCCGAAAAGGCGCGCGATGGGGTTGGAATTGTTGTACTCAGCGGTATCGGCATTGATACACGCTGTATGAAGGGTGGCAATGCGCCACTCATTTGGCGCCAGCTTACCAGACACATCCTGACTCGATTAGCGAATTTACCTGGCAAGCCTGGGTTATTGATCGCTTTGCCGGGAAATGCTGCCGCCAGTGGGCCCTGTGCTAAGCTGGCGACCCTTTTTTAGCAGTGGAGTCTGGGCGATGAAGGCACGCATCCAATGGGCGGGCGAAGCCATGTTCCTCGGTGAGTCGGGCAGTGGCCATGTTGTGGTCATGGATGGTCCGCCGGAAGCCGGTGGCCGCAACCTGGGCGTACGTCCGATGGAAATGCTCCTGCTTGGCGTAGGCGGTTGCAGCAATTTCGACGTGGTCAGCATCCTGAAAAAATCCCGCCAGGCCGTAGAAAGCTGCGAAGCCTTCCTGGAAGCCGAGCGCGCCACTGAAGATCCGAAGGTGTTCACCAAGATCCACATGCACTTCGTGGTGAAAGGGCGTGCGTTGAAGGAAGCGCAAGTCAAGCGCGCCATCGAACTGTCGGCCGAGAAGTACTGTTCGGCATCGATCATGCTCGGCGCGGCCGGCGTGGTGATCACCCATGATTACGAGATTATCGAACTGGGTTGATTGCCAATCCGCAGCTACAAAAAAGGGCGCTTGATAGCGCCCTTTTTTGTAGCTGCGGATTGGGTCAGATGCGGTAGGTACTTTTGGTCATGACCTTGGCCATCAGACTCATGCCGAATCTAACCGGCGCCGGAAAGCGAAAGCCGCCGGCATCCAATGCGCTTTCTGCGTGATGTTCTTCATCGATGCGCATTTGCTCGAGAATCGCCCGGGACTTTTCGTCTTCGACGGGCAATTGCTCAAGGTGCTCATCCAGGTGCTTGCACACTTGGTGTTCTGTCGCGGCGACGAAACCGAGGCTGACCTTGTCGCTGATCAGCCCCGCCGCCGCGCCAATGCCGAACGACAAACCATAAAACAGTGGGTTGAGTACGCTGGGATGGCTGCCCAGTTGGCGAATACGCTGTTCGCACCAGGCCAGGTGGTCGATTTCTTCCTCGGCGGCATGCTCCATAGCGGCGCGTACCTGCGGCAGCTTGGCGGTCAGGGCCTGGCCCTGGTAAAGCGCCTGGGCACACACTTCGCCGGTATGGTTGATGCGCATAAGGCCGGCGACATGACGGGTCTCTGTCTCGCTCATTTGTGCGTCAGGTTGCACGATGGCGGGCGACGGACGGTAGGGCTGGCCGCTGAAAGGCAACAATGTGCGCATGGCCGTGTCGGCTTGCAGCAACAGACGATCAATCGGCGAGTAGTGACGTTGTGTAGTCATGCTGACCTCCGGGAAGAATCTCGGCGGCCAGTTTACCGCAAGAGAGGGGGGAGCGTTTGCGCTGAGTCAAAGGCAGGGTGGGGCGCAGCCTGCGGCGCGCCGCACCCAAAGACCGGTCAGCCTGGCGGCCAGTTCATCTGGCGCTGACCCAGCACGTGCATATGGATGTGATAGACGGTTTGCCCGCCCAGTTCATTACAGTTCATGACGACTCGGAATCCTTCCTCGCAGCCGAGTTCAAGCGCCAGGCGCTGGGCCGTGAACAGGATATGCCCGGCCAGTGCCTTGTCTTCTTCCTTGAGGTCATTGAGGGTGCGGATTGGTTTCTTCGGGATCACCAGAAAATGTACCGGTGCCTGAGGGGCGATATCGTGGAAGGCCAGGACTTGGTCATCTTCGTAGATAATCTTGGCGGGTATTTCTCTGTTGATGATCTTGGTGAACAGAGTATCCACAGCTGTTTCTCCATTATGTACGTGCAGGGGGAGTGTACTCAGGCTATCAGCGCGGGCAATAGGCCTTGTTGATCGCGCCGGCGATCTTGCGAGTCAGCCAGCGTGGGCTCAAGCGCGGGCTGAAGGCCAGCCAACGGTTGCGGCGGCCGGGAATGATGATGGCTTTGTTTCGTTGCAGCGCTCGCACGGTATACAGCGCGACCTCTTCCGGGCTCATGAGCAGTTCGCTGCGGTCGAGCTTGGCGGTGTCCATTTGCGCGGTGCCAAAGAACGCGGTGCGGGTTGGGCCCGGGCACAGCACCGAGACCTTGATGCCGCAGCTTTTGAGCTCTTCGCGCAACCCTTCGGAGAAGTGCAGCACATACGCTTTGCTGGCGTAGTAGCTACTCATCCATGGGCCGGGTTGGAACGCCGCAATCGAGGCGACATTGAGGATCTGCCCGCCGCCGTGCAGCGCCATGGTGTTGCCCACTGCGTGGCACATACGGGTGAGAGCGAGGATATTGACTTCGATAAGGTCTTGCTCGGTCATCCAGTCCTGGGCCAGGAAAGGCCCGCTGGTACCGATGCCGGCGCAGTTGACCAGCAAGTCGATCTGTCGCTCGCCTTCCTCAAGCTCCAGCAGAAACCCGGACAAGCGCAGCGGCTCTCCCAGGTCGCAGGCGCGCAGTAGCACCTCGACGCCGAAGCGTTGAGTCAATTCGAGTGCAATGCTTTCCAACTGATCACGCTGGCGGGCTACCAAAATCAAGCTGCGGCCGCGACGGGCCAAGGCTTCGGCCAAGGCCAGGCCGATGCCGCTGGAGGCACCGGTGATCAGAGCGTAACGGGTCATGCCTTTCTCCATCGCAACGCCCCCATCAATGATAGAGGCATCACGGAGGGGGGCGTTTCTTTACTGTTCTTCCGGGGAGTCTACAGGTTCGGCCGCTTCGTCAGCACTTTGCGCGTCTTCTTCCTCAACGATCACGCTTTGGTCGGCGTCTTCGTCGGAGGTGATCGAGCTGCTTTCGTAGCTGCTGTCCACATTGGCTTCGAGTTGGTCCAGGTAGCCGTTCATACCCAGCGACACCACGACAATGAGTATCAGCGGGATGAACGCCAGCCACAGCCAGGCCAGGACCTTGACCGCAGTGCTGTTGCGCGGTGGTGGTGCGCCGTATTGGTTGGCGCCCGTATTACCCGGCAGCACCAGCAGCAGCAGTGGGAAAATGCTGTTCACCAGCGGAACCAGGTTCAGCAGGTACAACCAGCCTGACCAGCCCAGGTCGTGCAAACGTTGCACACCGATTTGAACGCTGACCACAACCAGCGCAACGAACAGCGCCAAACCCAGCAGAGAACCGAGAATGATGGCGATCGTCGGCGACGCTGTCGCGATGGCGAAGCCCACGGTGCTGATAATGCCCGCAGCCACGAGCATTGCGACAGTCAGTACCAGCGTCCATGCCAGGTACCGCAGGCGACCGATACGCCCGTTGATGGTGAATACCTTGAGCTCGGCGTACTCCGGGAGATTTTCACCTACGGTTGCACGCGGCGGTGCGTAGGGTGAGGCGGCAGGGCTGGAGAAGTCCGGTGCGCTGGAGCTCGTCTCATGGGTTTCGGCGAGGCTGAACGCGACTGGCTGTTCGGCTTCGATACGCGCGTCCACGCCGGCGTTCTTCAGTGCAGTAAGGTAGGTTTCGGCATCGGGGCGCGACAGGTCGCGCTTCAGTGCAACCGGGCGACCGGTGAAGAGTTTTTCGATTTCCTCGACGGTGCTCTTGAACAGTTCGGCCAGGTTCAGCTTGGCCGTAGTGCTCTCAACACCCGGAAGCAAGCCTCCATCAAACACAATCTTGAAACGGTTGTCGCTCATGCGGGCATCCTTGTCATCCAACAATTAGGGGGCGCGCGGTCCACTCAAGCAGCAGACCTTGCGGTAGGTTCAGCGTGGCCAGCGTAACTGTGCTGCCTGCTCGCGAGCCTTGCGGTATTCGGCATCCAGGCGGGCAACGAGTTCATCGACGCCTGGCAAATCGTTAATCCCTCCGACGCCCTGGCCGGCGGACCATACGGTCTTCCAAGCCTTGGCTTCGTCGCTCAACGGCTTGAGCTTGGAACCGAAGTTGACTTCGCCCTTACCTTGCAGGGCCGCGAGGTCGAAGCCGGCATTTTCCAGACTTTGGCGCATAAAGCTAGCCGGCACACCGGAGACTGCGGGAGTGTGCACGATGTCGGCGGCGCGCGATGTGAGCAGCATCTCTTTATACGCATCTGGCGCGTGGCTTTCAGTGGTACCGATAAAGCGAGTGCCGAAATAAGCCAGGTCTGCGCCCAGCAACTGGGCGGCCAGGACCTCATGCCCATGGTTGAGGCAGCCAGCCAGCAGCAGGGTTTTGTCGAAGAACTGACGAATCTCGGCTATCAGCGAGAACGGGCTCCAGGTGCCAGCATGCCCACCCGCGCCGGCAGCGACGGCGATCAGGCCATCGACACCGGCTTCAGCGGCTTTTTCGGCGTGGCGTCGTGTAGTGACATCATGAAATACCAGCCCGCCGTAGCTGTGTACTGCATCCACCAGTTCTTTGACTGCGCCCAGGCTGGTGATCACGATCGGCACTTTGTGCTCGACGCAGATCGCCAGATCCGCCTCCAGACGTGGGTTGCTGTTATGCACGATGAGGTTGACGGCGTAGGGCGCGGGGTTGTCCAACAGGGCCAGGCCCGCTTCAATTTCCTCCAGCCAGGCCTTGAAACCACTGCTCTCGCGTTGGTTGAGCGCCGGGAAACTGCCGACTACGCCATTGCGGCAACACGCGAGGACCAGTTGCGGATTGGAAATCAGGAACATCGGCGCCACCACGACGGGCAGGCGCAAACGTTGTTCAAGCAGAGCGGGCAGCGACATGTGAGGTACCCCGAGTCATTGAAGTTAGAACGGTTTGACCACGACCAAAATTACGATAGCCAGCAATAACAGAACCGGGACTTCATTGAACCAGCGATAAAAGACATGGCTGCGGGTGTTTTCGCCACGGGCAAAGCGTTTTACCTGGGCGCCACACATATGGTGGTAGCCGATCAGCAACACCACCAGGGTGAGTTTGGCGTGAATCCACCCGCCCATGCTGAAGATGCCGGGGTTAAGAGCGATCAGCCAGATGCCGAACGCCAGGCTGGCAAGCATCGCCGGACCCATGATGCCACGGTACAGCTTGCGCTCCATGACGCTGAAGCGTTCCTTGCTGACCGTGTCCTCGCTTTGAGCGTGGTAGACGAACAGGCGCGGCAGGTAGAACAGCCCGGCAAACCAGCAGACGATGCTGACGATGTGGAAGGCTTTGACCCATAGATAGAGCATTTTAGTTATTCCCAGGTTCACGGTAGCGAAGATAGTAGTGGCTCATGCGTCCTTACGTCACGTTGGCGGTTGTCGCAGGACGATACGGCCCCTATTATCGACGGCTTTCCAGTGGTTCGTTGAGGGCAGGTTTATGGTCAAGGTCGGTATCGTCGGCGGCACGGGGTATACGGGTGTCGAATTGCTGCGTCTGTTGGCTCAGCATCCGCAAGCTGAGGTGGTGGTCATCACCTCTCGATCCGAGGCTGGCCTGGCCGTGGCCGACATGTATCCGAACCTGCGAGGTCACTACGATGGCCTGGCGTTCAGTGTTCCGGATATCAAGACCCTTGGTGCATGTGACGTGGTGTTCTTCGCCACGCCCCACGGTGTGGCCCACGCTCTGGCCGGTGAGTTGCTGGCGGCCGGTACCAAGGTGATCGACCTGTCGGCGGACTTCCGTCTGCAAGACGCCGATGAGTGGGCCAAATGGTACGGCCAACCGCACGGCGCGCCGCAACTGCTGGAAGAGGCGGTGTACGGCTTGCCGGAAGTCAATCGTGAGCAGATCAAGCAGGCGCGCCTTATTGCGGTGCCAGGTTGCTATCCGACCGCGACGCAGCTGGGTTTTCTGCCGTTGCTCGAAGCCGGGCTCGCTGATGCTTCGCGTCTGATCGCAGACTGCAAATCGGGCGTCAGCGGTGCCGGTCGCGGCGCGGCCGTGGGGTCGTTGTACTCCGAGACGTCGGAAAGCATGAAGGCCTACGCGGTAAAAGGTCATCGCCATCTGCCGGAAATTCGCCAGGGGCTGCGCCGTGCCGCCGGTAAGGATGTGGGCCTGACCTTTGTGCCGCACCTGACGCCGATGATCCGTGGTATTCACTCTACGTTGTACGCGACGGTTACCGATCGTTCGGTAGACCTGCAGGCCTTGTTCGAAAAGCGTTATGCGAATGAGCCGTTCGTCGACGTAATGCCGGCCGGCAGCCACCCGGAAACCCGCAGTGTGCGCGGTGCCAATGTCTGCCGTATTGCCGTGCACCGTCCGCAGGATGGTGACCTGGTGGTGGTGTTGTCGGTGATCGATAACTTGGTCAAGGGCGCGTCAGGGCAGGCCGTGCAGAACATGAACATCCTGTTCGGTCTGGACGAAAAGCTTGGCCTGTCCCATGCGGGCATGCTGCCTTAATCCGTATTGATGCTCATGCAAAAGGCCCGTTGATCGGGCCTTTTGTGTTTCTGATAGCGGCGATGCGGATTGATATACCGTAACAATAGTTGACCGCTTTTCTAGGAGAAGCGGATAATGCCCGCCATTACGCATATGGCGGCGCTACGCCGGGAGATTATCAGCATGAGCGTTGAATCCTTCACCCCCACGGCTTTGCAATTCACCCACGGTGCTGCGCACAAGGTGAAGAGCCTGGTCGATGAAGAGGGTAATGATCGCTTGAAGCTGCGCGTGTTCGTTACGGGCGGCGGTTGTTCAGGGTTTCAGTACGGTTTTACCTTCGATGAGGATGTAGCCGACGACGACACCATCGTTGAGCGCGAGGGCGTAAGCCTGGTCGTTGACCCGATGAGTTTCCAGTACTTGGCTGGTGCCGAGGTTGACTATCAGGAAGGTCTGGAGGGGTCGCGTTTTGTGATCAAGAATCCTAATGCCACCACCACTTGTGGTTGCGGGTCTTCGTTCTCGATCTGATCGAAAGGCTGATTCACCCGTAATCAAGAACGCCGCTTGGCTTTGATAGGCCAGGCGGCGTTTTTTTGTGTGGGCTTAGACCGGGTAGATCGCGCCCAGCACCCGTAACCCGCGCGCGCCGGTGACGCTGGGGCGGTTGGCAGCTATGCCGTTGAGGCAACAATGGGCGAGCCAGGCGAACGCCATGGCTTCGACCCAGTCCGGGTCGACGCCATATGCAGCGGTGCTGCTGACTTGGGTGGACGGTAGCAGGGTCGCCAGACGATTCATCAAGGTACCGTTATGGGCGCCGCCGCCACAGACCAGAAGGGTCTCGGTCGTGGGTTGTGCCGTTTGCAGTGACTCGACGATGGTCTGTGCGGTGAGTTCCAGCAGTGTCGCCTGGACGTCCTGGGCTTGGAACGCTGGCAATTGCCCAAGGTGCTGTTGCAGCCATTGCAGGTTGAACACTTCGCGACCGGTGCTTTTCGGGCCTTTGGTCAGGAAGAACGGATCACTTAGCAACGCATTGAGCAGTTGGGGCTCGACCTTGCCGCTGGCAGCCCATTGGCCATCACGGTCAAAGTGCTCGCCACGTTGCAGATGAATCCAGGCGTCCAGCAGGACATTGCCAGGGCCGCAGTCGAAGCCGGCTACGGGCTTGCCGGTTTCGATAAGGCTGAGGTTGCTGAATCCGCCGACATTCAATACCGCACGATTGCCGGTGCTCTCACCAAACAACGCCTCGTGAAAGGCTGGCACCAGCGGCGCACCCTGGCCGCCTGCTGCGACGTCGCGACTGCGGAAGTCACTGACTACGGTGATGTCCGTCAGCTCGGTGAGCATGGCAGGGTTGCCGATCTGGACGGTAAAGCCGCGGGCCGGTTCGTGGCGGATTGTCTGGCCATGGCTGCCAATCGCACGGATGTCCAGGGGCTTGAGATTGTGCTGTTTCAGCAGTGCTTGAATACCCTGGGCTGCGAGGCTGACCCAGCGCTGCTGGGCCATCGCTGAGCGGGCAATCTCATCCGGGCCGCTGGCGCACAGGCTAAGCAGCTCTGCGCGCAGGGTGTCCGGCATGGGGACGTAATGGGTAGCGATCAGTCTGATCGCCGGGCCTTGTTCGATCAGTGCAATATCCAGCCCATCGAGGCTGGTGCCCGACATCACGCCTATGTAGAGCGACATGGCTTAACGCTTTGCCGAAGCCAGCAGGGTGGAGCGCTCTTGGTCCATGCGAGCCATCAGTGGTTGGCTTTGTTGCATGAAGCGCGCGCGCTCTGCCTTGGCGATTGGGTCGGCCATCGGCAGCTTCTGGCCCAATGGGTCGACGTGCACGCCATTGACCTGGAATTCATAGTGCAAGTGCGGTCCGGTGGACAAGCCAGTTGTGCCGATATAACCAATCACTTGTCCCTGCTTCACATTGCCCCCAGTCTTCACGCCTTTGGCAAAACCTTGCATATGGCCGTACAGGGTGCGGTAGGTATTGCCATGCTGGATGATCACGGTATTACCGTACCCACCGCGGCGTCCGGCCAACAGCACCTTGCCATCACCGGCCGCTTTGATAGGCGTGCCGCGGGGGGCCGCATAATCGACGCCCTTGTGCGCGCGGATTTTGTTCAGAATTGGATGTTTGCGCCCCATTGAGAAGCGCGAGCTAATACGAGCGAAGTCTACCGGGGTGCGGATGAAGGCCTTGCGCATGCTATTGCCATCAGCCGTGTAGTAGCTGCTGTTGCCCTGCTTGTTGGTGTAGCGCACGGCGGTATAGGTCTTGCCACGGTTGGTAAAGCGCGCGGAGAGAATCGCGCCCGTGCCGACCACTTTGCCGTTGGCGACTTTCTGCTCGTAGATTACGTCGAATTCGTCACCCTGACGGATGTCCTGAGCAAAGTCGATGTCGTAGCCAAATACGCTGGCCATGTCCATGGTCATGCTATGGGACAGGCCGGCACGGGCGGCGGATTGGGAAAGCGAGCTGTTGATCACGCCGTGAACGTAGGCGGAGCGTGTAACGGGTTTGGTTGTGACGCGGTTGAAGGCAAAACCTTTGGCACCTTTGGTCAGGGAGATGCTTTCGAGGTCACTAACGCTGCTATGCAGGGTGCTCAACTGACCGTCTGGTGTCAGTTCGAACTCAAGCTTCTGGCCGTGCTTGAGCTGGGTGAATTGCTTGGCTTGTTTGTCACTGGCCAGTACTTCATTAACCGTAGCGGGGGGCAGGCCGACCTTTTCGAACAGGGTCGAGAGCGTATCGCCCTTGGCCACTATCACTTCGCGGTGCTGAGGGTTCCTGGCCGCATCTACTGTAGGTTTTGGCTGGTCCTGAACGGCTTGCTGGGTGTCTTCGGGCGAGCTGTCTATCTGAGCAAACGGTGATTCAGCTGGTGCAGTTGTGGCTTGTTGTGCGTCGGAAGCGTCTTGGTCTTGTGTCAGTTGTTCAGCTGGACTTTCCAGGTCAAGGCTCAAAGATGTTCGTTTGGCTTCTACGTCACTGGAAGGGAATACCAGGAGTGCCAGGCTAAGAAGGGCGGCGATACCACTTGCGGCGAGCAGGTGGGTCTTCGGGTAAAGCGGCGGCGCTTTAGACGGTTCAGTGGTCATAGGTAATTTGACTTTGAAGATGAAATGGAAAAGATGAATGACATGATGAAGATGAAATAACTGTATAAAATATAACCAAATCATCTGTGGCGCAAGCTCGCGAACGCTGGGCTTGCTGAACGGTGTCCGTGCGCAGGGCAAAACTTGTAATTAGTCCCTGATCTTGTATGGTTGGTTCCCTTTTGAATCTGAGCCTTGCGGGTCTGTTATGAAGTCGGTTGAAGAGCAGCTAGCGCTGATAAAACGTGGTGCGGAAGAACTGTTGGTCGAGGCCGAGCTGATCGAAAAGCTCAAGCGTGGCCAGCCCCTGCGTATTAAGGCTGGCTTTGATCCGACGGCGCCGGATCTGCACCTGGGTCATACCGTGCTTATTAATAAGCTGCGCCAGTTTCAGGAGCTGGGGCATCAGGTCATCTTTCTTATTGGTGACTTCACCGGGATGATCGGCGACCCGAGCGGCAAAAGCGCGACGCGTCCGCCATTGACGCGTGAGCAGGTGCTCGATAACGCGGAGACTTACAAGACCCAGGTGTTCAAGATTCTTGATCCCGCCAAGACTGAGGTGGCGTTCAACTCTACCTGGATGGATCAGATGGGGCCGGCTGATTTCATTCGCCTGACATCCCAGTACACGGTGGCGCGTATGCTTGAGCGTGATGATTTCGACAAGCGCTACTCCACCAACCAGCCGATCGCTATTCACGAGTTCCTTTATCCATTGGTTCAAGGGTATGACTCTGTGGCGCTGCGGGCGGACGTTGAGTTGGGTGGTACTGATCAGAAATTTAACCTGTTGATGGGGCGGGAGCTGCAGCGTGCGTATGGTCAGGAAGCGCAGTGCATTCTGACCATGCCATTGTTGGAGGGTTTGGATGGTGTCAAGAAAATGTCCAAGTCCCTGGGCAACTATGTGGGTATCCAGGAGGCGCCGGGTGTTATGTACGGCAAGCTCGTCTCCATTCCTGATGCTTTGATGTGGCGGTACTTCGAACTGCTGAGCTTCCGCTCGATGGACGAAATCAATGCTTTGCGCGCAGATGTTGAGGCGGGCGTCAATCCGCGTGATGTGAAGATCAAGCTGGCGGAAGAGATCGTTGCGCGCTTCCATGGTGACGAGGCGGCAGCCAATGCGCATCGCGCTGCAGGCAATCGCATGAAGGATGGTGAGTTGCCGGACGATCTGCCGGAAATTGAGCTGAGTGCTGCCGAGGCGATGCCAATCGCTGCTGTCCTTAATAAGGCGGGCCTGGTTAAGAATTCGGCGGTTGCGCGCGACCTTCTTGGTTCTGGCGGTGTGCGTATAGATGGTGAGGTTGTTGATCGCACTTTTATATACGAGCTGGGCGCGACCCACGTTTGTCAGGCGGGTAAGAAGGCATTTGCGCGTATTACGCTCAGATCTGAATAAGTGCTCAAATAGAGGTTGACGGCGAATTATATCTGTCTATAATTCGCCCCACTTCCGGCGCAGTCGAAACGGAAAACTCTATGGTAAACAATGAGTTAAGCGGTTTTCGGCAGTAAGGTGCTTCAGTTCATCGAAGCCAAAAGGAAGTTGAAAAAGAGGTGTTGACAGCAGCGTGTAACGCTGTAGAATTCGCCTCCCGCTGAAGAGAGATCTGAAGCGCAAGTGGTTGAAGTTGTTGAAGAA